>DATLHP010000116.1:0-13500 GCA_035539835.1 Bdellovibrionales bacterium | reverse complement strand
TATGACATCGGCGATGCAAATGGTTTTCTTCGATTCTTTCGCCCAATTCTCTTAAACGCTCCAGACATTACATCGGTGGCTTTCTCTGACGAGAACGGCAATGAACTTCTTCTTTATCGCGATCAAGACGGCGCTTGGCTGGAGCGCGCGACAAACCCAGAAAAGAAACCAGGTCTTGCGCGCCTGATTTCATGGACCCACGACGGAAAACGCATCGGCGAACGAACTTTCTCTGTCGACTACGATGCTAGGACTCGTCCGTGGTTCAAACTTGCAGCGTCCATCGATGAAAACGAAAGAAAGGTTCTTTGGACTGAGCCGTTTGTTTTTCGCTCAACCGGCGACCCAGGCATTTCTGCCGTCGTCACTTGGGCAGCCAAAGGTCGCCGCCACCATCTCGCGACCGACCTGCGCTTCATTGAGCTTTCGAAATTCACATCGGCGCTCTCCGCCGGAAAAAATGGATTCGCAGCCATCATCAACGACTCTGGTCATGTGATTGGACTGCCAAAGGATGAACGCTTTTCGGATTCGCAAGGCATCAAATCTTATGTACTGAAAAGTGTCGATGAAATCGGAGCACCGATTCTTGCTGAAGGCTATCGGCAATGGAAATCCTTGCGACCTCAGAACGACCGACTTTTCAATTTCAATATCAATGGCACGGAATGGCTTGGCGTTTTCACCAAAAAACAACTGGGAGAGCAAGTTTGGTGGGTCGGAACATTTGCGCCAGAAGCCGACTTTCTTCCGAGTTTGTCTTCGCATGCTCCACTTTTCTCGGCCCTGATAATCCTTGTTCTGATTTTCGCTTGGTTCATTGCTCACTTTGTTGCCGGCAAATTTGCGAAGCCCCTAGAAGAACTTGAGTCACAGGTTTCTTCATACACAAGCGAACTTGAGCTCCGAGAAGCTGAAGCACTCGAATCCGTAAAACAGCTCGAGGCCAATGCGAAAACGCGGATGGATTTTTTGGCTCGAATCAGCCATGAAATTCGCACGCCAATGAATGTCATTACTGGGTTTAGCTACCTTGGTGCGCAGACGACTTCGAGCGAAAAGAAGTCCGAGTACCTCGAAAAAATTTCTGGGGCCGCGGTCCGAGTGGCAGCGATCGTCGAAGATCTTTTGAACGTCTCTCGAATGGAGATCGGAAAACTCCGCATCGAGCACCAACCGTTTAACTTGAACGATACCCTGAGCTATGTAGAAAAAATCGTCAGCTTCAAAGCTGAAGAGAAAAACCTCAAACTTGAGGTCCATCGCGTCCCTTCGCTTCTCAATCGCGTTTCCGGTGATGCGCTTCGTTTGAGCCAAGTCATCGTAAACCTCGTCAGCAACGCGATCAAATTCACAGACGAAGGTTCTGTCACTGTTTACACCAACGTCATCGACTTCAACGAGGACGAAGGAACCTGCCGTCTTCAGTTCGTCGTCGCCGATACCGGCGTGGGAATTCCTGAATCCGATTTTGACAAAGTCTTTAAACCCTTCAGTCAATTTGGGTCCGTGAAAAATCAATATGCGGGTGTCGGCCTCGGACTTTCAATCTGCCGGCAACTCGTCGAGATGATGAATGGAACGATTTCATTCGAAAGCAAAGTCGGCGTCGGCAGTCGGTTCATGTTCGAGATCCCTCTTCGTGTGCTCGATGAAGAAATCACTTTGCACAACGAATCCAAGATCCAGCTTTCTGGGCTGCGCGTTCTTGTCGTCGATGACCACGAAGCAAACTTGCAAGTTGCCGGTTCTGTTCTCAGAAGCGTGGATTGCTTTGCCGAGTTCGCTCGTGACGGAAAAGAAGCGGTCGAGATTCTCGAAAAACGTCCGTTGGATTTCGATATCGTCTTGATGGACATTCAAATGCCGAATCTCAACGGCATCGATGCCACTCGCGAAATTCGCGATCGACTGCAATTAGAGCACATTGTGATTATCGCGCTCACCGCGTATGTGTCACAAGAGGACCGCGTGCGATGTTTCAATGCTGGAATGGATGACTTCCTCGCAAAACCGATCATTCCAGAGACGTTCTTGGGTGCAATCCAACGTTGGACCGAGCTCTTTCAACTCACTCAAGATTCTCCTAACCGAAACGATTCACTACGGCCCGTCGATCCGCTCTCGTCTTAGTCTTTCTTCGTTTTGCACGAAGGAGATTTCGATGAAAGTCTTGAATGCCGCTCTCTTGATGACATTACTTTTCTCTGGAACTGCGTCGTTCGCAAACGACGACTTTGATGACCGGGCATGGGAATGCCAAGCCCGCGACTACGTCAGAATTGGATATCGCTATTCATCGTATGATTACTATCGAGCGCGCCGAGGCGCACTCAACCTTTGCAAGTACCGCTCACCGATTGGTGGCTGCTATGTACTGAGATGCGATTCCGTCTGGATACCGTAAACGGCTATTCTTGACGAACTACGACCGTCTTTGCCCACGTCTTCAAAATCTTGATCTCGTCGTCGTAGACGCCGCCACAATCCACGATAATTTTGAGGACGAATGGTTTGAGAGCCCATGTTACCTTCGGCGGTTGGCCACCTGGAACTGGCTTCGGAAGTACCACATCAATTGCCAGGTATTCGACAAACGCACTTCGCATGCGAACTCTGCTTGATCGGCAAGGATCCATATATGGCGTCGTCGCCGCTCCTGGCGATAGAATCAGATTCTCTTCGCCGCCATCAACTCGTTTGATACGCATGGTTGGATAGAAATAGAAGTGCGCCTGGTTCACGAACTCTACACGTCGAATATCAGATGGCGTATCGTAGTCATAATTGATTGGGACGACCTTCGTAAAATGCGGCCACTTCTGCATCTTTCTGAGCGCCGACATCGCAGGGAATCCAATCAATGATTCCGCAATGTATTTTGGTTCGCGCTCATAGAAGGCTGTCGAGAAAAGACTCGCGCAGAGTGCGCGAACCTGTTTCGGCACGACGTTTTCTGCCGCAAGAGCTGCAACAGCTTCATGGATGACAAGAGCAACACGATTCGGTTCATCGAGCTCATCCCAAAGCTGAGATTGAACACGCACGATAGGTCCATCGCGACGTGCGAGCTGAAGAAGTTCGATGTTCACCGGCACATCAACCCGATCCGGCGTCGGCTCGAGCGTCAGAGCGGTTTTAACCCACTCCATCTTGATCAAAGTCTCGAACACTGCAGATGCGAAAACTGGATCAAGCTTTTCGAGATCCGTGAGCTTTCTTGTCAGCGCTTCAAACGGCAACCATTCCGGAAGGTTATTGGCCTTCATCGCAATGATGAAGGTCGTATCTGTCGTCGTCGTGATCGTTGCCGCATTCTTATGAAGATCATAGTCCGCGAGATCAAGCAGATATGCCTTGCCCTCGATGCGCACACCGAGACCGCCACCTGAAACTCCTGCGCCACCCTTGTCAGCCAGCGCAATCGAGCCGAAGACCATGAAAACTACGAATGCGAGAAGGCGATTCACGAAACCTCCGCTGCTTGCGCAACTGGAAAGAACTGGAGAGCCAATCCATAGACCGCCTCGGCATTGCCAGGGCGACGAGAAATTTTCTCGATCAATGATTTTTGAAATACATCAATTTCTTGCTTCACGAACTCAAGGTCATCGAGACCAACCGAAAGCATGATGGCAGAGAAGTCTCTCTCAGCCATTGGCTTTGAGTCCAAAGTGCGTTCCGCAATATCCCAAAGCTGACGATAGAAATTTCTCAATTCAGCAGATGGTTGCCTTGAGCGCAGTTGAAACTTAGCTGCATCACGAACCCAGCGACCATTTTCTTCTTGGCGAATGAGGCCAAGCGAAAAGAGATCATCGTACGCCTTGCGCGCGAGTGCCGGAGTAATACCGAGGTGTCCGGCAATCCAATCATAGTCGGGCCTGAATGCCGCAAGATCGACAAGAACATACGCAGCCCAGTGATACCAATCCGACATCGACTTGAGTTCGTTTGCTTCGATCGTTTGAACACTCATGTCGCTTCGAAGCTCTTCGATGCGTTCGAGCGCGGCAGCGCGAGCGAACTTACTTCGATGATGCTTTGCTTCGACCAACGCCACAAAAATGTCGGTCTCGTTCTGCGGAAGAGACAACCGTTTTGCGATCTGTTCAGCGGAACGCGGAGACAATCCAGAGCGTCCAGTCAGAACTTGGTTGAGCTTTTGTGGTGAAATTCCCAAATCGCGTGCATACGCACGCATCGAATAATTTGCGTTTTTCTCTTGCCGCGTCTTCAACGCCTGCACGAGGAAACTTCTGAAATCCATATCTGTCATGAAGGGGGAACTATCACGTCTTTCCAGCATTTGCTAAACTGCCTCGATTTCCTCGTCAATTGAGATAAATTGCCCGAACTCGAACGAACACGTGACACGTGCTTCCAAGCGAAAGCGAGCAATGGTTTTACTGTGATTGTTCTACGTCTGGGAATTCAATTCGTACATTTGTTCCGCGAGAATCTGTCTGCACATTGAGCTGCCAACCGTTGAATCGACAGACCGATTGAACATAGGCGAGCCCGAGCCCCGTGCTCTTTTGATTTGAGGACGCAGAGTGCTCTCCGCGGTTAAAAGGCTCACCTAACTTTTCAAGAACCATTGTCGGGATGCCGGGCCCCCGATCGGCGACCGAAATCGATCTCTCACCCGTTCGCACAGTGACGCGCGATGACGAAGCCGAGTAGGTACATGCGTTAGAAACTAGATTGCCTAACATTTGCTCAAGCTGCTGGAGATCTCCGAAAATCGTAAAATCTTCGTCGATGACCACATCGATTCGACCGCCATGAACTTGCTCGAGCCTTGTCACAATCGATGACAAAACTCTCGAAGCCTTCACGACGTAGGGACGCTTGGCAATGGAGGAGCTTTCGATTTCAGCCCAAGACAAGAATGCGCTAATCGTATCAGACACATCGAAAACTTCGCTTAAAACTCGTTTACTCAATTCAGGAGAAATTTCACGCTGACTCGCACCCTGATTGACCACGGCCTCAACAACAGCCATCGGCGTTTTGAGTTCGTGCGCCATTTGATAGGACCAGAACCGCGAAACATCGTATGAGCGATTCACTCTCTCGGTGAGTCGCTCGAAACTAGCGACGAGTTTTTCAAGTTCATCTTTGCGATGCGTGCGACTGCTGGTTTCTCTTTTAACCGTCGCCGGAAGCGAAGGAATACGACGACCAATATCAGGATCTTGTGCCGCTTCTTCAATGAAGTTCGCCAGCGAAGAAATGGGGCGCACTAGAAATGAAGCCAATAGCCAAGCAACGATGAGACCTAAAGACAGCGCGAGTCCTACAAACATGAACGTCGACGCCGAAAAATAGCTCGGTGAAACGAGACTCTTATCCAGAACGACGCCGACTTGCAGAGTTCTATTCTGAATTCTCGGCAGCGCGAGATTCAGAACGCGAATATACTTTCCACCGCGCTCAATTGTGATCCACTGCTCGTTTTGAGGAATTTTGAAACCTGACAAGAGACCGGCGCTCGAACTTTCGAACAGCACCGCACCAGATCCATCGCGAATGATAAAAATCTTTCCGATGCGACTCTCGCCGAGCTCATCAGAGATAATGCTTTCTGCTCTGGAAATATTGATTTTCTTCGGTTCTGCTAGCTCGGAATCAAGAAGCTGAACCGCCGTCTCTCTCACCTGCTGATCGATCAGCTCGAGTCGTTCGCGCTTCAGAAAAACCGAGTGAAGCGCCGTCGCGCCGAAGGCAACGACGATCAGAACGATGAGAATGATGAAGAAAAATCTAGTCCTCAATCCAATACCCGGCGTTGCGCATATTCTTAATCGTAATATTCGCGCCGAGGTCAGAGAGTCTCCGACGAAGATTGCTGATCGTCGCCTCGACGACGTTGGTTTCAACCAATGCTGACGAACCCCAGACGGACTCGAGAAGCTCAGAACGATTGAGAACTCGACCCGGATCGTCGGTCAAAACCTTGAGTAAAAGAAATTCTTTCGCCGGCAAAAGCTCGGACTTCTCACCAACGGATGCCAAACGCTTGGTCATTTCGAGAACGAGATTTCCGAATTTACGATAACTCTCTTGGCCAGTGCCGATGCGACGACTAACGGCATTGAGTCGCGCGAGCAACTCTTGGGTCAAAAACGGTTTTCCCAAATAATCATCGGCACCGAGATTGATGAGGTCGGTTCTCTCAGCCGGAGTGTTGATCGCAGAAAGAACGAGAATAGGCGCATTCGGCCAACGGCGCTTGATGGCCGGAAGTTTTTCTTTCGCGTCTTTCGGTCCGAGCAATCGATCGAGAACAACGGCCGAAAATTCTTCGCGGCTGTCGATCAACGACTCAAGCTCATCGAAGCTCGTCGCGCATTTCGCAGCGATGCCTTCGGCAGCAATGACTTTAGACAAATGGTCGCTCAATCTTTGATCGTCTTCGACGAGTAATACACGTTTCATGCGCACGACCCTATCAGGAGATTCCCATGGCGTCGTCGAGATAAAGAAAGTTTTAGCTCCGGCCAAAGCCATTCCGAAGCCATTTAGGTCTCAAGGCCTTCGAGAAACGAGATCAGCATTCTTTCGGTGCTGCGGAGCGGATGCTCAGTACCCATCAAATCGCGTGCGATGAGCGCCCCTTCGAGCGAACAGAAGAGATGCAAGGCGGCTTCCGTCGCAGGCATTTCGAGTGCGATACGCTTTTCGCGTTGCGCTTCGATGAACCATTTCGCGAGCCGCTTGATGCGCAAACTAAAGGCCGCCGCTGCGACCTCACGAAGTTTTGAATTCGAATGATCATGTTCGACTGCCGTATTGAAGATCGGACATCCGCCTGCGATTGGAAGTTTTTTTGCAAAACCTTTTACGAACGCGTGCAACCGATCGACAGGATCTTCGATTTTTTCGAGGGCGGCGAAAACTGGGCCGTAGATTTTCTCTTCTGAGTACTTGAAAACTTCGAGCGCGATTTCCTCTTTACTCGAAAAGTGCCGATAGAGCCCGCCTTTTTCAAGGCCGGTGACCTCCATTAGCTGTGACATCGATGTCGTCTCGAACCCATAGCGATTGAATACAGGCGCAGAAACTTCAATGATGCGTTGGCGCGTTCGCTCACCTTTCGTCATGTCAAATATTAGAAGGTCATCCTTTGGCAAACGCAAATCGAAAAAGCGCGCGGTGGCAGCTCCGTTTGTAGGAAAGATCACGAATTGGAAGGTCGATCACGAAGACGCCGGCCCAGAACGAAGCAAGAATAGGCCGGTCAACCAAAGAGAGGTATTCAAAATGGAAAGACAGACACCACAGACCGAAACCGCTGGGCAATACTATTCGCTTCCTTCTCTGCCCTTCGCGATGAATGCGCTTGAACCAAACATGTCAGCAGAGACATTCGAATATCATTACGGAAAGCATCACAAAGGGTATGTCGACAAACTGAATGTATTGATCAAAGGAACTGAGTTCGAATCACTTCCGCTCGAAGAAGTGATCAAACGCTCGAGCGGCCCCCTCTTTAACAACGCCGCTCAGGCCTGGAATCACACTTTTTTCTGGAAATGTCTGACGCCGAATTCTAAGAAACCGCAGTCGGGCGCTCTTCTCGAAGCGATCGAAAAAAGTTTCGGTTCCCTCGATGACTTTAAAACTGAGTTTTCAAAGCAAGCGGTCGATCTCTTCGGATCAGGCTGGGTTTGGCTGGTGAAAGATCAGCGCGACCAGTTGATGATCAAGAGCCTTGGCAATGCCGGCAACCCGCTCGTCGACGGGATGCTCCCACTTCTCGTTTGTGACGTATGGGAGCACGCTTACTACATTGACTACCGCAACGTGCGGAAAGACTACGTGCAAAAATTCTGGAATGTCGTGAACTGGAACTTCGTTCAAGAATGTTTTGGCGAGAAACTGCATTGATCAATGAACCGTGGGCGGCGCGCCCGCGGTGAGATCGAACATCGCTCGGAGAAGGATCTCTGAACTGGATCCTTTTCCGACGTGCATTTCAAATCCGGCTTTGAAAATCTGACGGCGAGTCATTTCATCGGTGAACGCCGTCAATGCAATCGCAGGAATGCGCTCACCCGTCACGGCATGATCGGCGCGCAGCTTCCGCAAGAAGGCGAGACCGTCTTCATCGGGCATCGCAATATCGCTGACAATCACGTCTGGCCGATTCATAGACAGCACGTTTCTCGCCTCTTGTGCAGATTCGGCACCGAGAACGGTCGCCCCCGAGCGAACGAGAATTCGCCCGATCAGAGCTCGGGCATCAGGAACGTCTTCGACCAGAAGGACTTTGATTCCGTCGAGGCGGATGAGGTTCCAAACCGGTTGGTTTAACTCATCAGGGACACCCGCTGAATCGTTCTCTTGCTGTTGCTCAGTCGGCTCTTCACCGTGGGGTCTTGTCTTCATCCCGCACCTTATAAGCCCGTCTAGACCTCAGTTTCTAGCGTAGATATGTTCACGATTGTGACCAAAAGGACCAGACCTGGACTTTCGAGCGATATCTAACACTTTGCTTTGATCTGAAGCGCAATCCGTCTTCAGAAAGACCCAGTGTTAACCGATGATTAGATTATCGGGAGTGTTGCGTATGATTCGTCTCAAATTGAGAGACCTCGTTCTCATCATCTTTGGAATGCCGGTCCTACTCATTGCATTTAATAACTGCGCACCCTTAGATGCTTCTGAAATGAACTTTTCAGAGAGCGTTGATCTCGCTTCTGAAGAAGAGACGGCCGCACAGGCAGTCTTGAAAACCAACGACTGCAACAATTGCCATGGCACTCGTCCAGGAATGCACAACGTCTATTTGTACGATACTCAAGCACTGATCGATGACGGTTATCTTGTGCCGGGAAGTCCGGCATCGAGCGAAGTCTACATCAACACAGGCGGGGGCCATAACGGCGTCGCAGCCTTATCAAGCGGCGATCGCGCGACGATCGCAACCTGGATCAACAGCCTGTCGAATTAACCCTGCTCGTTAGCGAGCAGCTTCAAAATATTGCTACGTGAAACAAGACCAATCAGGCCGAAGTTCGCATCGACAACCAGAATGCGATGAACGCCATTCTTCAAGAAAGAACGATAAACATCCGTAAATGAATCCGTTTTCTTTGCTGTGATGATCTTGTCCGCAGTAATGAGTTTATCCAGCCCATTGGCGATCTTCTTATCAAGCCCGATGGCAGCCGCAAGCTTCAGTAGATCACCTTCGCTCACGATACTAATCACTGACCGCCCTTGATCAATGACAGGCGCACCACTGATTTTGTTTTTTACAAGCAGCTGAATCGCCTCTCGAACACTCATCTGCGGTGTCACCGTAAAGACATCGGAGATCATGATTGAAGCAACCGTGAGACTGCTCGTTGGCTGATCTGAAAGCTTGGCTGCAGCTGCATCTTTCGACACGAGAATTCCTCCGACCCTATTCGATCGGAAAATTCGCAAAACATGTTAAGCAATCGTTGGGGTTTGTTTAAGTACCAGACCTCAGTGCGGTCTTGTTCTTAGCATAGAGATCGATCGCATCGTCGATGACAACCCATGCCTTCTCAGCATCATGAAAGTCCTCAACATTGACCTGCTTCCCCTCGAGATTCTTATAGATTTCGAAGAAGTTTTTGATCTCCCGAAGTTTATGCGGAGCAAGCTCTGATATGGAGTTCAGGTACGAGAACTCCGGATCATCGGCGTGGACCGCAATGATTTTGTCATCCTCCTCCCCTTGATCAACCATCTTCATGTAGCCAATCGGCTTTGCTCGCATGATCGAAAGCGGCGGCACAAGTGCCTGACCCAGAACGAGAATATCGAGTGGGTCTTTGTCTCCGCAATACGTCTGCGGAATGAAACCATAGTTTGCTGGATAATGAACCGAGCTATAGAGAACTCGATCAACTCGCAAGAGACCAGTGACCTTATCAAGCTCGAACTTTGTTTTCGATTCGCGTGGAATCTCGATCAACGCGTTGACGAGACCTTGTTTGCGATCACCGTATCCGACTTCGTGCCATGGATGAAGCATTGTAGTTCTCCGTTCTCACAGAGGACTATACTGTGCCGATCCTATAAGGGACAGGGTTTGCCCCATGTGTTGTCGCGCGTGTCTCCGACGCCGAGATGAAGACCCGTGCCGGGGTACTCGCCCAATGCGCGAAGACGACCGTGCGAACGAAGCTCACAAAGCACGGCATGAGCCTTCTGCTGCTCAGCCTTGGTGCAAAATGCGACATCGATTGAGGTACCGAACGGATGGCGAGCGGCTGCACCACCGACGTTCTGATTGTACGGTTCAGGACGCCACCAGTTATAAACCAAGCAAACGCCGACGTTGCGAGCCTCGAGCTCTTGCACGAGCTTTACCGCCTCGAAAGCAAAACCCCACGTCGTCTCGTCGGGATGAATGAGCATGTGCGGCTGGTTGGCGCCATAGGTGCATTTAAAAATATCGTAGCTCTCAGGATTGGGACGCGTGAGCTGATTGCACCACTCTTCAGAGCCAGTCTTTTTCACACAAGCTTTGACGAATGCTTTGAGCTTTTTGTTGCCTTCATTCACTCGGGCGATCTCTTGAGCCGTTGCTCGCTTACAAGACGTTTGTCTAGCTTCGATCTCGAAGTGAGCAAGCGCTGGAACAGTAAACAAAGAAACAAGAATGAGCCCAAGCGTTTTGCGCATGAGTCGACTCCGCTAATCAAAGATGTTTATGCCTCTTAGGCTCGACGGACTCGTGTCTTTTGACCAGTCCAGAATGTTTTTGAGAATGTCAGCGGAAGCGTCGAATTTTCATTCATCAATTTCGCTCGATGTGTTCAGCGACTTCGCAGTTGAAAAGCTTAATTTACTTAGTCTTTTTCTCTGCCCCGCGAACTCATTGATCTTTTTGCGCCTTACTCTGCTACATACCGAAAAATTCAGTGTAGTTTCGATGGCTTGCAGCGCATTTTGAACCGTCGTCTTTCAGGAATATTCTGGCTTCGTCGCGCATAGCTTTAGGAGTTTCACGATGAAGACAAGTTACTTCGTGCTGACGATCGCCGTTCTCGGACTTGCAGGATGTGGATCGCAAACGCAATTCACTCCGGCCGGAACTGATCTCGCATCATCTGCTTCAGCAAAAAGTGCTGCAGAGTGTGGAAAAAGACCGAACGGCGGTGGGCGTGGGCACGACCGCGATCCGGTGCCGACACCTCGACCTTCGCAGTCTGGGTCGGGATCATTCGAGTGCGGACATAGTGACGCAGCCATCGTCGTTCTTCATCGTGGCGATTGGGCAGCAAGCGGCAATACGTATATTGGTGGTAGCGCCATTCTCGGAGATTCATCGAACACGCGCATGAGCGGTAACGTTCGCATCAATGGATCTATCATTCGTGGCGACCGCGCTTCGATCCGAACATCAGGCAACATTCGCGTCGATGGCGGCCAGAAAGCTTTGTCATTCGACCCGTCTGATAAGTTGAGAAGTTACTCGGCGACACTCGCTCAAATGGCTCCAACTCTTACGTTACAGAGTCTCAATGCCCCGACCATCATTGATGGTAACGGCGGAATTTCTGTTATTCGCGTCAGAGGCGATATTCGTTTCAGCGGCTCACGTTCACTCGTGATTCATGCACAAGAAAAAGAAACCGTGATCATCAACGTTCACGGCGATTTCAAACTTTCTGGAAACTCTGGTTTGAAACTCGAAGGCGGCATCAAACCTTCAAACGTAATTTTGAACTTCGTTGGCGATGGTCAATCTATCGCATCGAGCGGAAACTCACGTTTTGAAGCTTCGATTTTGGCTCCGTACCGCGGGGTAAAACTCTCGGGTATGTCACGCGTCGACGGAACGATCGTTGCCGCAGATATTCAAACGAGCGGAAACGCAGTCGTCGGTGGTGGCGGAGTGATCTGTGTACCTACGCCAGGCCAGCCGACTCCAACGCCGACACCTGTACCGACAGCAACTCCAAAGCCAACTCCAGCACCAGACGTAGACCCAACGCCGACTCCAGTACCTACTCCGGTGCCGACTCCAGTACCTACTCCGGTGCCGACTCCAGTACCTACTCCAGTACCGACTCCAGTACCTACTCCAGTACCTACTCCGGTGCCAACACCAGTACCGACTCCAGTACCTACTCCAGTACCTACTCCGGTGCCAACACCAGTGCCAACTCCGGTGCCAACTCCGGTGCCAACTCCGGTGCCAACTCCAGTACCTACTCCGGTGCCAACTCCAGTACCTACTCCGGTACCAACTCCAGTACCTACTCCGGTACCAACTCCAGTACCTACTCCGGTACCAACTCCAGTACCAACTCCGGTGCCTACACCAGTACCGACTCCAGTACCTACACCGGTGCCGACTCCAGCACCTACACCGGTGCCGACTCCTAAACCGACACCAGACAACTTCTAATCCGAAGTTAGATTTACAAATAGAAACCCAACAGAGCGGCCGAAAGGCCGCTCTCGGTTTTTCACACTCGATTATTGAAGCGTCTGAATGAAGCTCTTCATGCGTCCGCGACCGAATCGCTGCACGGCCGCGTATTGATTGTGCGCACGACAAAGCACGCGCAAATTTCTGGCATCATTCGACCCACCCTGCGCCAACGGCAAAATGTGGTCGATTTCAAGTCCAAAGCGCGCACCACATCGCTTGCCAGTTGCCGGATCGCAATAGGTACATCTCGCTTCGTCTCGTCTCCAAATCTGTCTTTTAAGATCAATCGAAAGATAAATCCGGCGCCCATTCGTTTCCGCTGCGGAAACAGATTTCTTATCGCGCGATTGAACGCGGGGCTCTTTCAACATTGGATCGTGTCTTTGAATGAACTCACGACCAACCATCTCAAAGATTTCAGCAACCGTTGCACCTGGATGAGAATGACTCAAAAGTTCTTTAATACGTTGAAGAATCTGAACCTGCTCTTCGTTCATTGGAACAGAATAGAGTGTCACATCTCCTGAGACCGCCTTTTTTGATTCTTTTAGCTTTGCAACATCTGGAAACTCGGTTGCGAGCAGTCTTTCACTTTCAGCCGATGACTTGTTCTCGATTGCAGCCAAGAGTTCAGCTTTCTTAGACCCATCAATCTTGGTCTGAGTTCTTTTCTCTTCTTGCCGAATCACGGTTTGAAGCTGAGCGAGCTTGGTAAGATTCAAAGCACCAGACTCAAGCTTTGCTTCGATCTCGTCTTTCATCTTTGGAAGCGAACGAAGAAGCCTTGCACTTTCAATTCTCCGCTGAGCAGAGCCAGCTGCATAACCAACACCCTCCGTAAGCCAGGCAAACAAAGTCGGATAACCCATTTTCAAATGAAGCTGCCGCCGTTCGAATTCAACAATCAAATTAATGATCTCTTTTGCAGCGCTCTGCTCAACTTTAAAGAGCACTTTCATACGCGTTCTGATCATTTCGTCAGTGAACTTTGCTGCATTTTCATTTGTGAATTTCATCGCGAGACTCCGTGAAAAAGAGATGGGTTTGTATATAACAAAATAGATTTAGAA
>DATLHP010000115.1:0-5897 GCA_035539835.1 Bdellovibrionales bacterium | reverse complement strand
GCTCAACTGAGTTTCAATCGAATGCTAACGACGCAAGCCTTGTCTCAAAAATTCGCGCGATCCGCGAACTTCTAAAATAAAAACGCCCGGCTTCAAGCCAGGCGTATTCTCGTTTTCACTAAAGAACGAAATTACTTCGTCGGTGGTGCTGGCGGTGGCGGTGGAGCACCGAGGCACGATACCATTACTGATTCCTCTTTCTCGAGGTTGATGCTTCCGGCGAGGTTGTCTGCTGAACCGAAGACCGAACCGAGGATTTTTCCATCGCGATGAATTTCCATGTCGGCGTTACCGCGAGTGATACCGACAAAGACTTCGATGTTTCGGCTTGGAAGCACTAATTTCGCCGATCCTCTTTCTTGGATTGTCACAGAGTCGTCTTCGATCTTGTGGAAATCATTTTTAACAACCTGAGCTGTGCACGTAACTGAGCCGGCGAAAGCTCCGGGCGAAAGAAGAAGTGCTAGGGCCGTCACTGCGATTTTCATAGGGTCCTCCTAAAAGGTTTCGTGATTCAGATCGGTGTAGTGCAAGTCGAGTGCCCATCGAGCAGTTTACTCCGTTTACTTCCTATCAAGTAGGGGCTATTTAGATTTATGAATCGGTATCGTTTATAGCGTTTGAGATCGTTGATCCTTTCTTCAGAACAGCCGGTAAAGGTCACTGTCCATTTCGTCTTCAGCGCCATCAGAGCCATAGTCTACCTATTCGCATTGGCAAAAGAACGTTATGGTACCGCTCTTGCTGAACTCGTAATGACTTTCAAATCCAAACCGGAGAGAGAATCATGAAATCGATTTTAGTTGTTACTGCGATCCTTCTAGGCGCTAACGCGGCTTTGGCTCAAGAGCAGATCATTAAAGAGTGCTCTACATCGGCAAAACAGATGGATACGGGCACGCGAGTCGATTCAAAGATCCAGATTATTTCGAAGGCCGGGACTCTTTCAGCAAGAACGACCCAAACGATGGACGGCATGTCGACAACCTTTGAAGAGAGCGCAAAAATCGTTGAAGACTCCGTACGAGAAAACCTTCCAACGGACGTCGAAAGCCCTGAAATCGGAAATTTGAACCAAGCTGAAAGCATGATTGCGCACGCCTTGATGTTAACGAACGATCCTATTTTTGAAGGTGAATTCTCAGCCGGCTTTGATCTAACAAAAGTTCGCTCGGCGAAACTGTATGTTATGGGTGAAGTGACCAATATGGGTGCCGCGGCGATCGTAGAAGCTCGCGATGCGAAGAACCAGTTGCTCGGCTCGTTCTTGGGTGGCTTCTTAGTTAGCCCATGTAAGTGATCAGAATCTGATTCGGCTCTGCGAAAACAAAAAACGCCTGGTTTAAACAGCCAGGCGTCTTTGTTTTTATCAACGCATGCAGATGTCGAGTTTACGAATTTGTTGTTGGATGTAGCGATGGCTTTTTTCAGTTCGTAGAACAGCCCAGTAAGCTGCGCCGCCGAACCAGCGAACGCGCTTTTTGCCTCGAACTGTCACGATCTTGCTCAGGGACACCACTTTCGATTGACCGACTTGATGACTCAAAATCTTCACGCCGCATTCGAGGTTCTTTTTGGGATCTTGAATGGAACGACGGATGTCTCTGAGTGGATACCGTTGATCGCCGTGATAATCGAACGCACAGACATCTTTAGGCAAGACGTTCGCGTAGTTGAGTTCGTCTTGATATGAGAGCTGTAAAAGCCCTTCGCTGACGATTTGTTTACCTGTAACCAGGTCTTTGCCCATCGATCTTTCTGGGTATCGCACAGTCGGTTCGAATGAGCTTTCTCGAGCAGTGATTGCCGCGATGATTGCCACCCAAACCGCCGCTCGTTCTGCAGGATCGGTGAGCTTCGGATAAGATGGGCAATAGTTGCCGATATCGCTCGGAGTCGTTTTGATCAGCTTTTGGCCGAACGAACTCAATGCCTCAAGCGTAATGCGTGTGTACGCCTGACCCATTGGGTGCTTATCCCAAACGGCCGGAGTCTTGATTGAAACCTTCGGGTGCTTGGGTGGTTTCGGTGTTGTCGGATTTGCTGGCTCGCCAAAATCCTCATCGTCGGTGTTCGCGTAGTCGTCGCTATCATCGACTTCGATATCGTCGAAGTTGAAGTCGTCGATCGCATCTTCCTTTTCTGAAAAGTCTGGGCTCGGTGCAGGCTCGGCATTTCGAACTTCGAAACGCCCACAGCCAGAGAAGGCGAGGATCAAACAAAAACAAACAAGTGATTTCAGTGAAGTGTCCATAGGACGAATGACTGCGATCGGCTTGCCGTCGCCATCGCCGCCCTACGTGTCTAAACAATGATCAACCATGGTGAAAATACAGAGTGCCAGCCAGGTTCGTCACTATCCTCAGTAGGGGAAGCTCTTCCACAATGCTGGACCTTGGCGATCCGAAAAAAGCCATTTCGTGACGTTGTATTTCAATGAGGAGTTCTGCGCGATGTTGTTGGCCTGACCCAGAAGAGAGTCGCTATCGCCTTCATTCAACCGATCGAGTGCCGCTGCGCTCAGTTCAAAACGAATCGCGAGCGGCTCGTCTTTTTGGCTGCCAAGACACTTCGGAAAATCGATCTTAGCGATCTTGCCGTCGTATTGTGACTTTCCATTGCTGCAAGATTCAACGTCGTAGCGGAACTCTTTTCCTTTTCCGCGTCGAGCATCAAACCATACTGATCCAGTTTTGATTTCTGCAGTTCCATCCGACTGAACGCTAATCATTGCTTTGAAACCTGGAACACCAGCAATGCTAACGATGTAATAACCAGCGAATTGGTCTGCGAGACCGGCGACTTTACGATCGGCGGCCGAAGCATATGAAACGCTCAACATAGATACTATTAACAGAATCCATTTTGCCTTCATTTCGATATCCTCCGGCCTTTCTTTTTAGAAGCTTTCGTCGAAGCTGACCGAGCCGGTAACGCCGACTTGGTACGCAGAAACGCGACGCTCAAAGAAGTTTGTGAGCTCTTGTACGTCTTGAAGTTCCATGAAACCGAACGGGTTTTTCGCACCGAAGCGTGGTGGAATGTTCAGAGCCATGAGGCGTTGGTCGGCGATGAACTCGAGGTACTGGCGCATGTCGGTGACCGACATACCAGCGATACCGAGATCGAGAACGTCTTGTGCGAACGCGAATTCGCAATCGACTGCTTCTTCCATCATCGAAACGACCATGTCTTGCATTTGTTGGTTGAAGAGCTCTGGCTCTTCTTTGCGAACGGTCTTGATGACTTCGAATGCGAAGTTCATGTGGCCTGATTCATCGCGGAAGACCCAGTTTGTGCCGGCTGCGAGACCATCCAAGAGACCTTTTGAACGCAAGAAGTAGACGTACGCGAACGCTCCGAAGAAGAACAAGCCTTCGACGCAAGAAGCGAAGCAGATCAAGTTCATCAAGAACTTACGGCGATCCTGCATTGTTTCGAGCTTGTCGATCTCATTGATCGAGTCCATCCATTTAAAGCAGAAATCCGCTTTCTTTTTGATCGACGGAATATTCTCAACCGCAGCGAATGCTTTCGCGCGTTCGTCGTGATTCGGAATATAGGTATCAAGAAGCGTCAGGTAAAACTGAACGTGCAAAGCCTCTTCATAACACTGGCGCGAAAGATACAGGCGCGCCTCTGGCGAGTTGATGTGTTTGTAGAGGTTCAAAACGAGGTTGTTGCCGACAATCGAGTCGCCCGTTGCGAAGAAAGCGACAAGGCGGCTGATCAAATGATTTTCTGCCGGAGACATGCGCTTCGCGAGATCGTTCGTGTCTTTTGAGAAATCGACTTCGTCGACAGTCCACGTGTTCTTGATAGCGTTTTTGTACATCTCGTAAAAGAGAGGGTACTTCATCGGGCGGAGCGTAAGATTGAATCCTGGATCCAGTAGCATGTAACGGGGCCTCCGAGTGATATTCAAGCCGCGAACCTTCTTGTTCGCGGCATCGTTGTTTTAAAAATTCAGTGTCTCAAGCGCCTAGCGCTTAAGTGCAAGCTTCGCAGGCTTCTGGGTTTTCCAGTGAGCATGAGACCGCTTCGGTTTCAGTGTAGGTCTTTGCTGGCTTCTCTTCGGCCGCCGCATCCATCGCGTTGACCTTGTTGATCGAAGTCGCTGGACGCGAACGCAAGTAGTACGTCGTTTTCACGCCGCGCTCCCATGCGTACATGTACATCGAAGAAAGTTTTCCGATCGATGGGCTCTCTTGGAAGAGGTTCAACGATTGGCTCTGATCGATGTAAGCGCCGCGGTCGGCAGCCATATCGATAATCGCCTTCATCGGAAGTTCCCAAGCTGTGCGGTAGATCGCTTTCACAGAATCAGGAATTTCTTTGATGTTCTGGATCGAACCTTCCGATTGCTTGATCGCATTGCGGATTTTGTCGTTCCAAAGGTTCAAGCTCTTCAATTCTTGGATCAAGTACTTGTTCACTTGCAAAAACTCACCAGAGAGCGTCTCGCGTTTGAACAAGTTAGAAACCATCGGCTCGATTGACTCGTAAGAGCCTACGATCGAAGCGATTGTCGCTGTCGGAGCGATTGCGATCAAAAGCGAGTTGCGAAGTCCTGCTTTAGCGATGCGTGCCTTCAAAGCATCCCAGCGAGCTGGGTTCGAAGGTTTAACACCCCAAAGATCGAACTGAAGCTGACCCTTCGATGCGCGTGTGTCCGCAAACGATGGGTGAGCGCCGTGTTTTTCGGCAAGCTCACAGCTTGTTTCGAGAGCGTGGAAGTAGATCTCTTCTTGAATTTTCTGCGAGAGCGCCAACGCTTCTTTCGAATCGAACGGCATGCGCAAGCGGAACAAAGCATCTTGAAGACCCATGACACCAAGACCGACCGGGCGCCATTTCGCGTTCGAAGCTTGAGCCGTCGGGATCGGATAGAAGTTGATGTCGATCACGCGGTCGAGGAACTTCACTGCCGTTTTTACTGTCGACGCGAGTTTTTCGAAGTCAAATTTGTCTTCAGTGATGTGGCGACCGAGGTTGACCGAACCGAGGTTACAAACCGCTGTCTCGTTGTTCGAAGTGATCTCGAGGATCTCTGTGCAGAGGTTCGAAAGATGGATCACGTTCTCAGGTTTGAGAGTTTGGTTTGCTTTCAAGTTCGATGCGTCTTTAAACGTCATCCAACCGTTACCAGTTTGAGCGAGTGTCTTCATCATGCGGCCGTAAAGGTCGCGTGCTTTCACTTGCTTCATAACGTGGCCCGCTTTTTCAGCCTCAACGTACGCTTTTTCAAACGCTTCGCCGTAGAGATCTGTCAGGTGTGGAACCGCTTTCGGATCCATCAACGACCACATCTCGTCATTCTTTACGCGTTTCATGAACAGATCTGGAACCCAGTTTGCGAGGTTCAGGTTGTGAGTGCGTTTCGCCTCGTCGCCTGTGTTCTCGCGAAGATCCAAGAACTCTTCGATATCTGCATGCCATGTCTCGAGATAGACGCACGCAGCACCTTTGCGTTTTCCGCCTTGGTTCACAGCTGCGACTGACGAATCCATCGTTTTCAACCAAGGAATGATGCCGTTTGAGTGGCCATTCGTCCCTTTGATGAGGGAACCACGCGAGCGAACGCGGTGGTAAGCAACGCCGATACCGCCTGCGAACTTCGAGAGAAGGGCGATGTCAGTGTACTTCTGATAGATCGAAGACAAATCGTCTTGCGGAGAATCGAGAAGATAACAGCTCGACATCTGCGGACGCATCGTCGCCGAGTTGAAGAGTGTCGGAGTCGACGGCATGTAGTCGAGCTTCGAGATAATTTCGTAGAGCTCGATTGCCTCTTCGGCCGAAGTCGAGAGACCGCAAGCAACGCGCATGAAGAAGTACTGCGGAGTTTCGAAGACTTTGCGTGATTTAGGATCTTTCAAGAGGTAGCGATCGTAAAC
>DATLHP010000114.1:0-14418 GCA_035539835.1 Bdellovibrionales bacterium | reverse complement strand
GGCTCCAACTCCTGCAGCTCCAGTAGCAGCTGCCCCCTCGGCTCCATCGACAGGCCCAACGCCAGTTGGTCAAACACCAGCGTCGGCGCCGGGTCCCGCTAGAAAACGAGAAGTCGTGATGACCGCATCAGGCCCAGTGAGCGGCGTGAAATCAGAACCGCGCCGTAACATCGTCGGCCGCATGGATCTTTCGCGCGTTCAACCTCCACAAGGTAGCCGACCAACTCCGGGCGGTGGGCCAGGTGGACCGGGTGGACCAGGTTCGCGACCAACATTCGGTGGACCGCGACCAGGTGGACCGGGCGCAGGCCCACGTCCGCTTCGTACAGGTTTCGTGGCCTCAGGGCCGGTTGAGATCGAAGACGAAGCAACACTCGAAGCGCGTCGTCGTTTCGACGAGCGCAATAACAAGAAAAAAGTCGGAGCGGCCGGAACGGGCCCTGGTGGAGTCACTGGACGCGAGAAGGAAGAACCAGTCGTAGCGTTTAGCGCGACGGAATTCCGTAAGCGTGAAATGGTCTTCCAGCCTAAAAAGAAGAAAGGCCTATTGAATCGCGAATCAAAACGCACTCAGCTGACGATGCCAAAGGCTTCGAAGCGGGTCGTAAAAGTGAACCAGTCGATGAAGCTGAGCGATCTCGCCGTTGAAATGGGCGTGAAGGCTGGCCAAATCACGAAGGTTCTCATGGGCCAAGGCGTGATGGCGACAATGAACACTGAGCTCGATTTCGATACGATCGCGCTCATTGCTCCAGAGTTTAAACACGAAGCTGTCAACGTTCACGAGACGGTCGATCAAATGATCGAGTCGACGGCATTCGGTGATCTGACGGCTGAAGAAGTCTACAGAGCTCCAGTCGTTACGATCATGGGTCACGTCGATCACGGTAAGACATCGCTCCTCGACGTTATTCGTAAAGCCAACGTTGCAGCTGGCGAAGCCGGTGGAATCACTCAACACATTGGTGCTTACCAAGTGACGACAGATTCTGGCGCGCTGATCACGTTCATCGATACTCCGGGCCACGAAGCCTTCACGGCAATGCGTGCTCGCGGTGCGAATGCGACGGATATCGCGATCATCGTTGTTGCAGCGGATGACGGCGTGATGCCGCAAACGATTGAAGCTGTTAGCCATGCGAAAGCGGCTGGCGTGCCGATCATCGTTGCGCTTAACAAGATGGACAAACAAGGTGCGAACCCTGATCGCGTGAAACAACAGCTCACCGAACAGCAGCTCGTTCCAGAAGAGTGGGGAGGCGAAACGATCTACGTTCCGGTTTCCGCTCACACGAAACTCGGTATTCCTGAACTCCTCGAGCAGATCGCTCTCGTCGCTGAAGTTGCAGAACTGAAAGCGAATCCGAGTCGTTCAGCTTCGGGTATGGTCATCGAAAGCCGTATGGACAAGGGCCGTGGCGCGGTTGCGACACTCCTCGTTCAAGACGGAACTTTGAAAGTCGGTCAATCGATCGTCGTCGGCTCGGTTCCGGGTCGCGTTCGTAGTTTGATCAACGATAAAGGTGAGCGTGTTCAAGAAGCGGGTCCATCGATGCCAGTTGAAATTCAGGGTTTGCCTGAAGTTCCACTCGCTGGCGATCGCTTCGACGTTGTCGAAGACGATCAGGCGGCGGCACGTATTGCGAGCACACGTCGAGAAGCTGCTCTTGCCGCAAGCGGCAAAGGCAAGATCTCGATGGAAGATATCTTTGCGAAATTGAAGCAGGGCGATCTGAAAGAGCTCCCGATCGTTCTGAAAACGGACGTTGCTGGTTCTTCTGAGGCGATCAAAGGCATGTTCGATAAAATCGGTAACACTGAAGTGAAGCCGAAGATCGTTCACGCTGCGGTTGGTGGAATCAACGAATCCGACGTTCTTTTGGCGAGTACGGCAAAAGGTGTCGTTGTTGGCTTTAACGTTCGCCCAGATTCGGGTGCGTCGGCGGCAGCGAAACGTCACGGTATCGAAATCAAGACTTACACGATCGTTTACGAATTGATGGATGACATGAAGAAGGCCCTTGCGGGTCTCTTGCAGCCAGACATCGTCGAAAAGGATCTTGGCAAAGCGGAAGTTCGAAACACCTTCAGCGTTCCGAAAATTGGAACGATCGCAGGTTGCTTCGTTACCGAAGGCAAGATCGCTCGCAATGCAGAGATTCGTTTGGTCCGCGATGGCAAGATCATCTACACAGGAAAACTGGGTAGCTTGAAACGCTTCAAAGACGACGCGAAAGAAGTCGCACAAGGTTACGAGTGCGGTATCGGTATCGATGGTTACAACGATGTTAAAGTCGGCGATGTCATCGAAGCCTTCTCGCGTGAATCGATCGTTAGAGAATTGCAGTAATCGATCATGGCTAAACGGACGGAAAACAGAGGTGCTTCGCACCGTTTGGCCAGGGTTGAACGCGAAATTCGTGACGTCGTCAGTGTTTACCTTCTCGGGGGATTCCGTGGGGAACTTCCGGGAATGGTTTCGATCTCAAGAGTAGGGACGGGCAGTGATCTTCGCTCGGCCCGTATTTTCGTCATCCTGATTCTTCCCCAAGAAGAAAACGAAACGCCTGAAGCCTTTGAGAAACGAGTCAAGCTGGCTCGTCGAGAGGCCGTCGATGAACTCAATGAACATTCTCATGAGATTCAGGCGGAAATCGCACACAAGTTGCAAATGCGTTTCACACCGAAAGTGACCTTCGCGTACGACGATGGTTACGACAATGCGATGAAGGTTGAAAAAATCCTTCGCGATATCGGCCAACCAAAAAAAACTGAGACCGACGAAAGCTAAGCGATAATCATGAGCTCATTGGACGGAATCCTTCTCGTCGATAAATCGATCGGCATGACAAGTCATGACGTTGTCTCGCGCGTTCGCCGAATTCTCGGCACTCGTTCGGTCGGTCATGCAGGAACTCTCGATCCAGCGGCTTCGGGCCTTTTGCTTTTGTTGATTGGCGAAGCAACGAAGGTTTCTGATTATCTACTCAATGGCGACAAATCCTACGAAGTGAAAGTGCGTCTTGGCGTGACCACTGACTCGATGGACATGACGGGTCAGGTTTTGAGCGAAAAACCAGTGGATGTTTCCTCTGATCAAATTCGGGAAGCGGCTCTGGCGTTGAGCGGTACGTTGACTCTCAAGGTGCCGATTCACTCGGCGGTGAAAGTGGACGGTAAGCGTCTATATAAGTTCGCCCACAAAGGCGAAACACCTGAAGTCGTTCCGGATCGTGAAATGACTTTCTTTGATTTGAAAGTTCTCGATGTCGGATCTCGTGATGTTCTCGTTGCAATGAGCTGCTCAAAAGGAAGTTTTGTCCGTGCTTGGGCTAACCACCTTGGAGAAAAACTCGGCTGCGGCGGCACTGTCGAAGTTCTTCGTAGAATCGTATCGGCGCCATTTTCGGTGAAAGACGCTATTACCCTCGAAGATCTCGAAACAAAATGGAACGAACGAACCGAACGTAGTGGTCATGTTTTGGGTTCCGCGTGGATTGATCTTCCGGATTCATTGCCACATTTCGCGCGAATCGATATCGAGGGTCACGACGAAACGCTGCTTCGAAATGGTCAGATTTCTAAAGGTCTGCAAGCGTTGCTTCTTCAAAACGTTCGCATCGGAGAAGCGATGCCGCCTGTGCGGGTGATCAGTCGCGAAACGGATCATCTCATCGCTTTGCTTCTTGCTGAAAAAGGCGAGTTTTACCGTATTAAACGGGTCTTCCAGCGCACCTAAGGTGCCCAAAAAAGTCTCCTGTTTCATCAGTGTGCAGGTACCAGAGTTATAAAGCGTCAGGTTTGATCTGATGGTGGCCTCTGCCTTGAATATCGTTCCGTTTAGTTTAGTAGACACCATAAATCACTCTGGAGATTTTATGAAAAACGCATTGCTTGCTCTATCTGTGGTTATTTTCTCTAATGGCGCACTTGCTTGCATGCCACCACCACCGCATATCCAAGCTGCGATCGATGCAGAGAGACTCATCCTGATCTTAAAGGATGAAACGGTTCTCAATCGCCTTGGCGAACTGCGCGTCCCTTATATCGAAAGCATCACGACGACACAGAACTCAACGCGTATCGTTCGCGGTGCAAATGGCGTCGAACTCGAAGTGGGCTACGTGTGGAAAAAGATCGAGCGCATCGGTGAGTGCCCTGAGATTACTGGCGTAAAGATCGTCAGCGAAAAGCTGCCTGAAGCAGCGAAGTAATAAAACCGGGTCAATGATTCTCCTTTAGGGTTGTCCTGACAGGAAAGAAGCACGCTCGTACATCGAGTATGCTCGTCCTGTTCGACGGCGATCGACGGGAGGATCAGTGAGTTCAATCAACGACAAAAGACAGCGTGAAATTTTGCCGATACCGGATGTCACTCCGGTATCTGCTACGACTTTTGATGCGAGAGACGAAGACACTAAATATCCAAAAATCGAACCCTTGCGACCACCGGCGGGTGCACCCAATGTCCTTGTCATCATGATTGATGACGTCGGTTTCGGAGCCTCGAGCGCTTTTGGTGGACCTTGTGAAGCTCCGAATATTGAAAAGCTCGCGAAGAACGGGCTGAAATACAATCGCTTCCACACGACAGCGCTGTGTTCCCCGACGCGAGCAGCCCTTCTGACCGGTCGCAATCACCACACAGTCGGTATGGGTAACATCACCGAGAATGCGACGAGTGCTCCAGGGAATAGCTCGATTCGTCCCAATACGTGTGCTCCATTGGCCGAGGTTCTCAAACTCAATGGTTACTCGACGGCTCAGTTCGGCAAATGTCATGAAGTTCCGGTGTGGGAGGTAACCCCAGTCGGACCATTCAATGCTTGGCCGATTGGAAGCGGCTTCGAATATTTCTATGGATTCATTGGTGGCGAAACCAATCAGTGGTATCCGGCGCTCTTTGAAGGTACGTCGCCGGTTGAACCCGATAAAACGCCAGAGCAAGGCTACCATCTCACGCATGATCTCGCGACCAAGGCCAGTCGTTGGATTCGCCAGCAAAAATCGTTGATGCCAGACAAACCGTTCTTTGGATATTTCGCTCCCGGTGCAACACATGCGCCTCATCACGCTCCGAAAGAGTGGATCGAAAAATACAAAGGCAAGTTCGATCAAGGCTGGGACAAACTCCGCGAAGAAACCTTCGCTCGACAAAAGAAACTCGGAGTGATTCCAAAAGACGCCGAACTCACACCGCGTCCTCCTCAGATGCCGTCATGGGATTCGATGGATGAGAAGTTGAAGCCGGTTTTAGCGCGACAAATGGAAGTCTACGCCGGATTTTTATCGCACACGGACCATGAGATTGGACGAGTGATCGATTCATTGAAAGACCTCGACATTCTCGACGAAACGTTGATCTATGTGATCATTGGTGACAATGGAGCTTCAGCAGAGGGATCGTTGCAAGGAACATTCAACGAACTCATCACTCTGACCGGATTTGGTCATCTCGAAACGCCAGAATATTTAACGAAGAACATTGATAAATTCGGTGGACCCGATGCCTACAATCACTATGCCGTCGGATGGGCGCATGCGATGTGCACGCCATACCAGTGGACAAAACAAATCGCTTCACACTTCGGTGGTACGCGCAACGGAACGATCGTTCACTGGCCGAATGGGATTAAAGCAAAGAATGAAATCCGATCACAGTTTCACCATGTGATCGATGTCGCGCCGACAATTCTTGAAGCTGCCGGGCTTCCTGAGCCAACAATCGTGAACGGCGTTTTGCAAAAACCAATCGAGGGTGTTTCGATGCTCTATTCCTTCGACGACAAGAAGGCCGAAGAACGACACACAACTCAGTACTTTGAAATGATGGGCAACCGCGGGATCTATCATCGCGGATGGACGGCTGTGACTAGACACCGTATTCCGTGGGAAACTGCGGCCAAGACCGCGCCGCTCGATGACGATGTATGGGAGCTTTACGATACAAATCAAGACTGGACGCAGTCGCGCGACTTAGCGAAAGAAAATCCCAAGATGCTTGCAGAACTTCAGCGTCAGTGGATTATCGAAGCGACCAAGTACAACGTTCTACCGATCGATGACCGCATGATTGAAAGGGCAAATCCCGACATCGCAGGGCGACCACAGCTGATTCAAGGCAGCCGCCAATTGCTCTTTGGTGGAATGGGCCGTCTGACCGAAAGCTCCATCGTTAACTATAAAAACAAGAGCCATGCCGTGACGGCCGAAGTGGTTGTCGAGGACGAAAAGGCCGAAGGTGTTATTGCTGCTGTCGGAGGTCGCATCGGCGGATGGAGTCTTTATGCGAAAGATGGCAAGCCGAAATATTGCTACAACTTTTATGGCCTCAACCACTATTACATCGAAGGCGACGTCGTCATTCCGAAGGGAACGCATCAAGTAAGGATGGAGTTCAATTACGACGGTGGCGGTCTGGCTAAAGGTGGTGATGTCACGCTCTTCGTTGATGGTAAAAAAGTTGGCAAGGGTCGCGTTGAACAAACAGAGCCAGTTCTGTTTTCAGCAGACGAAACTTGCGACGTCGGCACTGATGCTGGAGCTGCCGTGACAGAAGACTACAAAGTTCGGAAGTTCAACGGAGATGTGAATTGGGTTGAGATCGATGTCGACAAAGCGGCTCTCGATCGCGATCACTTAGTGATGCCAAAAGAACGCATGGCAGTGGCAATGGCCATCCAGTGATAAGATGGCAGAGATCCGGGGCCGATGACAGTTTCGGTTTTTGAGTAATTTAGTGCTGAGGTAA
Organism: Bdellovibrionales bacterium; assembly: GCA_035539835.1. Classification (GTDB taxonomy): domain Bacteria; phylum Bdellovibrionota; class Bdellovibrionia; order Bdellovibrionales; family JAMPXM01; genus DATLHP01. The sequence goes on along the minus strand of DATLHP010000114.1, from coordinate 7,667 downwards.
TCACGGCTCGTAGTAAAACATGTCAGCGCAAATCGGTGAGAACATCGCAGTGACGCTTCCGAATGCATCGATCGCATTCGGATCATAGGCGCTCATGACTTTCGGGTCGTCGCATTTTAGTTTCGAAAGCCCTTGCAAACATTCGTTGAACTCGTAGTCGAAAGTTCTGACCTGATGGTTGAGATCGGCTTTGATTGCATCGGCAAAAGTCGCGAACGTTCCGTTCGGGAATCCGACTTCAGTGTCGATGTCAGGACGAGTCTTGAGACCGTCAGCGCAAACATCCCAGCCTAAGTTCGAATTGCATGCAGTGAGCTTGCGACAAATGTTCGAGACCACCTCGTTCGTCGGAAGAAACGAGACATTGAGGGGATCGGCGATTCCCGAGAACATAAGCGAAACGCTAAAAAGTAATGACTTTGGTTCCATGCTCTTCCGCTATCGGAAGCATTTGGAGCGCGCTAAGGTCCGGAAAGGGCGTCTAGGTTCGATTTGAGCCTTAGGAACCCTAAAAAAGACCCATATTTCAATGAGCTAGGTTGACGCGACTGGTCCGGTTCACTATACCTACCACCTCACAAAGCTCACCAGGGGCAGTTTTCTCTCAGGCGCGATTGAACAACGCGTTTATGAGGGTGGCTCCCGAGGCTTAAACCTTGGAGAATAAAATGTTCGGTTACCAGAAAGAACAGATCGTAAAGGCTTTCCAACGCGGAAATATGGATACAGGAAGCCCAGAAGTGCAGATCGCGCTTCTCACTTTCCGCATCCGCGAGCTCACAGAGCACTTCAAAACGCACAAAAAAGACACTCACAGCCGTATCGGCCTTGTCCGTGCGGTCAACAGACGTAAAAAGCTGTTGGTCTACCTCCGAGAAACGAATCCGGATCGCTACACTTCGCTGATCCAGGAACTCGAACTCAGAAAATAAAGAACGATGCAAAGGGACGCCACAAAGAGCGTCCCTTTCGCTTTTTGGGCTTGGGAATACCCAGGTCCTCATCTACATTAATACCAACTTTTAACGACCAGAAACATAGCCAAGGATGTACTTGGCAGGGAGAGAACTAGTTCATGGCTCTATATCAAAAGACCACTGTCAGCGCTGACGTCGGCGGCAAACAAATCACAATCGAAACAGGACGTCTCGCAAAGCAGGCCGATGGCTCTGTGCTCGTTACTTCGGGCAACAACATCGTTCTCGTCACAGCAGTTAGCTCAAAACGTGAATCGACACTCGATTTCTTCCCACTCACAGTTGAGTACCAAGAGAAGTTCTACGCGACTGGAAAAATCCCAGGCGGTTACTTCAAGCGTGAAGGACGCCCGACGAACAACGCGACATTGACTGCGCGTTTGATCGACCGTCCGATCCGTCCATTGTTCCCAGAAGGTTACCGCTTTGAAACTCAAGTCGTTGCAACGACTTTGAGCTACGACGGAACATTCCCACTCGAAATCTTGGCGAGCATCGGTGCTTCGGCAGCCTTGCACATCAGCGATATCCCGTTTGCAGGTCCTGCTTGCACAATTCAAGTCGGTCGCATCAACGGCAAACTCGTTCTCAATCCATCAGCTGCCCAGTTGCTTGAAAGCGATATGGACATCGTCGTCGCGGGAACTCGCAACGGCATCATGATGGTCGAAGGCGAAACGAAATTCATCAGCGAAAAAGACGCTCTCGAAGCATTGAAGTTCGCGCATGAATCGATGCGCCCAATCTTCGGTATGATCGAAGAGCTTCGTGAAAAAACTGGCAGCAAAGCGAAACGTTCGTTCACGCCGCCAAAAATCGACGAAACTTTCGAAAAAGAAGTCACTGCGTTCTTGTCTCCGAAAATCAACGCAGCTCTTCGTATCCGCGTAAAGCAAGAGCGCTACGCTGCTGCTGATGCCGCGAAAAAAGAAGCAGAAGCGAAATTCGTTTCAACAATCACCGACAAAGACACGCTGGCTCTTCGCAAAAAAGAACTCGGCACGATCGTCGAGAACATCAAATACAAAGTCGCTCGCGACATGATCCTCGATGACAAAATCCGTATCGATGGCCGTGATACGAAAACAGTTCGTCCGATCATGTGTGAAGTCGCGGTTCTTCCGCGCACACACGGATCTGGTCTCTTCACTCGTGGTGAGACTCAGGTACTTGGTACCGTGACTCTCGGAACGGGCGATGACGAACAAATGATCGACGCGCTTTCAGGTTTGCTGAAACGCAAGTTCCTCATGCACTACAACTTCCCACCGTTCTCGGTTGGCGAAACGGGACGCATGGGCGGCCAATCACGTCGCGAAATCGGTCACGGAAACTTGGCTGAACGCGCGGTGAAAGCGGTTCTTCCAGACTTCGAAAAATTCCCGTACACGATCCGTATCGTTGCCGAAGTTCTCGAGTCGAACGGTTCGAGCTCGATGGGCACGGTTTGCTCGGGCATCCTGGCTCTTCTCGACGCCGGTGTTCCAATCAAAGGGAACGTTGCAGGTATCGCGATGGGTTTGATCAAAGAAGGCGACAAGGTTGCAGTTCTTTCTGACATCCTCGGTGATGAAGATCACTTGGGTGACATGGACTTCAAAGTTGCGGGAACTCGCGAAGGCATCACGGCACTTCAGATGGATTTGAAGATCGATTCGATCGATCTTACGGTCATGGAGACAGCGCTCTTCCAAGCGAAAGAGGGCCGTTTGCACATCCTCGGTGAGATGGAAAAAACGATGTCGAAAGCGCGCGGAGAGATTTCTCAGTACGCTCCTCGTATCGAAACTATCCGCATCAAGCCTGAGAAAGTACGCGAAGTTATCGGTTCGGGCGGAAAAGTTATCAAAGGAATCATCGAGCAGACGGGTGTTAAGATCGACATCGAAGACGATGGAACGATCCATATCGCATCGGCTGATCCATTGATGACGAAGAAAGCCATCGAGATCATCAATCAAATCTGTGCAGAAGCTGAAGTCGGCAAGACGTACAAAGGCCGCGTTGTGAAGATCATGGATTTCGGCGCGTTCGTCGAAGTTATGCCTGGAACGCAAGGTCTCTTGCACATCTCTGAGATCGCACAAGAGCGCATTCGCAACGTCACTGACGTCCTCAAAGAGGGCGAAGAGATCGAAGTGAAGGTTCTCGATGTCGATCGCGCAGGCCGCATTAAGCTCTCGCGCAAGGCACTTTTGAACGCATAACAACTAATAGGGAACGAGGGGCGCGTGGCCAAGAAGGCTTCCACCAGTCGAAAAGAACGCTCGGTTTTACGACCGAGCTTTCGCAAACTCATTCTTCCCAATGGAATAACGGTTTTGACCGAACGACATCCATCGAGTCGTTCGGTTTCCTGTGGCGTTTGGGTCAACAAAGGCACGCGCCACGAACTTGCACATGAAGCCGGTCTTGCTCATTTCATCGAGCATCTTGTTTTCAAACGCACGAAGAAGCGTTCCGCCTATCAAATCGCACGCGATATGGAAGCCGTCGGAGGCGATCTCAATGCTTTTACTTCAAGAGAAAACACTGCCTTTGTAACGCATGCTCTGAGTGAGCACGTCGGTCTTTCGCTCGACGTTCTCTCTGATCTTGTCTGCAATCCGAGCTTTGATGCGACGGATATCAAGAAAGAAAAGCAGGTCGTCATTCAAGAGATCCATATGTCCGAGGATCAGCTCGAAGATTTTATCTTCGATGAGTATCTCGAAATGGCATATCCGACTGGAACTCTCGGAAAACAAATTCTCGGTACAGTGAAATCGATCGAAGAGATGAAACGCGACACGATCGTGGACTTTCATCGTCGTCAGTACACTTCAAAAAACATCGTAGTGAGTGTCGCGGGGAATCTCGAACACGATCGCGTTGCAGAGCTCGTGATGAAGCATCTGAAGCCACCGAAGCCTGTTCCGGCTCGAGCGACTCCGGCGAGCAAAAAAGCTCGTGCAGCCGCTGTTGGCAAAAAAGGTGTCGAGGCTCTTGAAGATATTCGTCCGCAGATCGCGCAATTCAGAAATGTGATTCGGAAACCATCAGAGCAAGTCCACATTCTCATCGGGCATCCAACGATCAGCTATGTCGACCGTCTGCGCTTTGATGGAATCATTGTGAATGCGCTCTTGGGCGGCGGAATGACCTCACGCCTCTATCAATCCGTTCGCGAAGATCGCGGTCTGGTTTACTCGATTTATTCGCAGCTGATGACATTCGCTGATTCGGGAATGAACTTGATCTATGCCGGCACTGAAGCGAAGAAGGCACCGGATGTCATCGAATTGATTCTGAAAGAGCTTCGTCTCTTGAAAAAGAAGGGTCTCAAAAAAGCCGATATCGAGTTTTTCAAGACTCAGGTAAAGGGTTCGATTCTCTTAGGTGCAGATGATGTTGAAAACCGCATGCACTCGCTCGCTGTAAACGAAATGATGTTCGGTCGCTATCGGCCGGTTGAAGACGTCATCAAGGGAATTGAATCAGTGAACAGTGATTCAATTCACGAATTTATTGAAACGAAAATGGATATCGATCAGCTCGGAATGCTTCTTATTGGCCCAATGCCAGAAGCGCCGACCGAGAAATGGCTTAAAACTCTCTAAGAGGTAGACGCATGCAAAAGATGACTTTGAGACTCAAGAAACTCGCTCATTTCAAAGGTGATCTTCCGGCTTATCAAAGTGATCTTGCGAGCGGATTTGACGTTCGGGCTCAGCTCGATAAACCAATGGTTTTGAAGCCAGGCGAGCGCGCTATGGTTCCAACGGCGATGAGTTTCGAAATTCCTCCAGGATTCGAAATCCAAGCGCGCCCACGCAGTGGTCTCGCGGCAAAACAAGGAATCTCGCTGCTCAACACGCCAGGAACAATCGATGCCGACTATCGCGGCGAAGTGAAGATTATCTTGGTCAACCTTGGCCAAGAACCTTTCGAAATCAAGGATCAAGACCGTATTGCTCAGCTCGTGCTTTGCCCGGTCATTCAAGCGAGCTTCGAAGTCGTCGAGGATCTGGCGAGCTCTGCTCGCGGCGCGGGCGGTTTCGGCTCAACTGGGGTCTAAGCTCTCACTCGATCTTCGGGCCTTCCGAATTCACGCACTCACAGGGTTTCACGCTGAGTAATCGAGCTATCCTTCGCACGAAGGGTGGTTGCGCATGGAACAAGCGATCTTCGATAAGAGTGTCGATGTCATTCGAGAGCCAATAAAAACCGAGCAAACGCGAGATGCACAGGATCTGCAAAGAGCGATCATTGCGTATCGGTTTTGGTATCCCACGGTTTCAGCCGAAGGCATCTTTCAGGGCAATCGCGATGCCGGCTTGAAAGATGGCGAAGCGATTCCCATTCTTTCAGCTCAGCCTCATCACGTCGGGTTTACTTTGAATTCGGACACGCCCTATGGCGGCGGGCCGCTCGACCTTTCCGATGGTCCGATCGTCGTAGAAATGCCGCCGGGTCCTTACATCGGTCTTGTCGACGATCGTCACCAGCGATGGGTCGTCGATATGGGAATTCCGGGACCTGATGCAGGTAAGGGCGGAAAATATTTGATTGTTCCGCCCGATTACGAAGGAGAAATTCCGGAAGGATACTATGTCTGTCATTGTCCTTCGTTGATGGCTCTGTTCGCGGTACGGGCGTTGCCAATTGAAGGAGATGTTGATGGTGCACTCGAATCGATGCACGCGATCAAAGTGTATCCTCTATCAAGCAAAGGGTTGCCGAAGCTTTTACGTTTTGTCGATGTGACTTCAAAACCAGTGGATATGTCGTTGCTTCGTTGGGAAGACAATCTCGATTTCTGGAAAGTCTTGAGTCGCATCATCGAAGAAGAATCTGTCATCGACGAGTTTCGTCCGATGTACGGGATTCTTGCTTCGCTCGGAATGGAAAGAGGGAAGCCATTTGCTCCGAATCGCCGTATGAGCGACATTTTGACGGAGGCCGCAGTCGAAGGACGAAAGCAAATGTTGATGTCAGCTTTTGCAAGCACTCGCCCTGATCGAATGGCATGGCGCGATCGTTATTGGGAATGGGTTGGTCTCGTCTCAGATAATGGAAATTTTGAAACTCCGAATTTCTTAGATATGGAAGCAAAGGACCGTTGGTTCGCACAAGCGATCGTCGGTTCACCGGCCATGTTCAGACGTAAAGAAGGTCAAGGTTCTCTTTACTGGCTTGGGCTTCGTGAGAGTGATGGATCGTATCTCGATGGTTCAAAGACATACCGTTTGAATGTCCCGCTTCCGGTTCCGGCCAGTCTTTTTTGGTCGGTCACGGTTTACGATACGATCACTCGAAGCGAAATTCAGACCGATCAAAACAAAGCGGCGCTCAGGTCGCTTTTCGAATTAAAAGATGTGGATGGATCAAAGATGGTTGATCTGTATTTTGGACCGCAGCCCCCGGCAAAGAAGGAGCATCTTTGGATCCAGACGGTGCCGGGACGCGAATGGTTCTGTTATTTCCGGATCTACGGACCAAAACAAGCTGCGTTTGATGAGTCTTGGAAACCAGGAGACTTCGAAGAAGTGAAGTGACTCTGCGATTAGTCTTTTAAAGATCGCTGCATCTCATCGAGAGATCGGGGCGCGCGAATATCTTCGGCGCCTCGCAAACCCGATCGAATTTGTGCAATCGACCAGATTATAAAGAAGGTGACGCCGACTCCGGCAATCAGACGAATCACCAGTTTGCGATTCAATTTAAACTGCTCGATCAATCCCACCACCAAAAGCATGCCTGTGAAGGCGAATCCGATCAGATCAATTGGCGGCAAATAGCCTGAAGCCGAATGAAACAAAAAGAACGGCACGAGTGCCAGACTCACCATCGAAAGCAATCGTCTGAAGTCGAGCAGTGTTGATTGAAAGATCGAAAAGAAATAGTAGATGAAAAACGAAAATACGAGAGCCATCACGACACTCGTGATTGGAAAAACCAAAACACCAATTAAAAAATCGACGAAGTTGCGGTTCAAGAGTCCGACAAGTGAGCCAGAAATCAGCGCCGTTCCGGCGATCAAAGAGAGAATGGCTGGGTAGCTGATCGACACCGGCGATTTCATCATGCCGATTGGATCTTTTAGAAAAATGCGAAGCAGTCGAGGTAGGTCGCGAAGCTGTTTAGACGATGTCGATCCATGCTCTGCAGTCATGGTCTAATCGGACCATTGAGCATCACGTTCCGCAAGAGAAATGGCGAGTTCGAGGAATCGCTCCTCGAGATTCCAACGAGAAGAGTTTACCGATGGTCCAGTTTCATTGGTATCGAAGTATTCAATGGCCGAGCGAGCAGGTTTAAGATCTTCGACTTTGAGTGCGCCCGGGGCTCGTGCCGTGTTCCTTTGTTTTGTTCTTACGAGAGTGATGCTCGCAATCGGAAGTGTCGAAACAGCCGCGAAATTTTCGATCGCGGATTCGAGCGATACGTCTGCGATCACATGGCAGTTTTGCTTGATCTCTTGCAAGACAGACTCAATTTCAGTGCTTGTCCAACGAGAGGATCTTGGTTCAACGACAAGGACTTCGTAGCCGTGCTCTCGCAAAAACAGCGGGATGTCATTCCAACGATCAAAGAATCTGAAAAGTGACTTCGGGTCCGCGATAAACACGATCGGGTAGCGTGTGAGAAGGCAGTTCGGTCGAAGCTCGAGACCATTGAAGCGTCGGCGGCGCATTTCGGCGCGAACTC
>DATLHP010000113.1:0-2593 GCA_035539835.1 Bdellovibrionales bacterium | reverse complement strand
GATTACTCTCTATTTGAAAAAGGGCATCAAGTACTACAACAAAGAGCTCAAAGAACTCGTCGAGAAAAAGACCGACACCTCGGGAAACAAAATTCTTCTCGAAAAAGATCTCGTCAAACTTCCGAAATCGATGCACCACCTGCGTGACGACGTCGAAGCTCTTTTCAAAGACGACGGCATGGATGTTCTCGACATCGTCGCCATCGAAAAAAGCCGCGGCGGAAGCGTCGATGCCGAGCGCATGATGGTTCTCGTCAAAGATGGCAGCGATCGTCGTCTTTTCGATCTCAAAGAACGCCAAGACACTGCTGTCTCAGCTTACGAAAAACAAAGCGATGTCGCCGAATGGCTCAGTCAACTCTATCCTGTGTTCTGGCCAGATAAATCGCCCTCGACTTACACGCTCGTGAAACTCAACGGAAAAGACTTTTGGGTTCGTGAGAAAAAGAAGTCACTCATCGACGTGCCTTACGACGCCAAAAAATCGGCCGAAGTCGCTTATCTGAAAGCACTGGCACCGTACGTCTCAAATCTCCTTGGACGGATTCACGGCAGCCAGGCTTCTGCCAAAGGACTCAAGACTCTCTTGAAATCTCCGGAGGGAACGGCGGCCTTCCAACAAGCTGTGAAGACGACCTATCGTACTTATATCGATGAAGCACGGAAGGCCTTGAGCCTTCCGACAAGTAACGACGGTAAGAAAAAATCAGGACAAATCAGCTGCCGAGCAGCTGCAGGCGGCTGATCTTCGTTATTACTTCAAACGGTGGCGCTGACGTGCTGCGAACTCGATATCATCGAGCATCGGTCCGCGACGCGCGAATTCAAGATTCACCGGCGCTTTTCCGAACCAACGAGTCAGAATTTGAACGAACTCTGCCTTCTTGTCTTTCGGAAGCGCTGTGAATTTCGAGCTGTGGTTTCCGCGTGGAACCCAGAACTTGAAAACATCTTTTCCAGTTTCGCTCACAGGAAACTCGCCCCCACTCCACGGATCAAACGCACCATAGACGAAAACGATCTTGTCGGCGTCTGTGCGAACCCAATGGTCGACGTCTTTCATCGCTTCGTTTGAATACGAATACTCAACACCTTTCGGAGTGTACTGATCGATTGACGCTTCATATTTGCGAAGATGATCGAGGTGAGCCGTGCTGTTGCCCGGTCCGCCAAGCTGAGTAGCCGACTGATAGTAGTACGGCTGAAAGCCAGCAATCGATTCGTCGCTGTAGTCACCGATGGCAGCATGGCTCTCGAGAAGATTGAACATCTGTTCGAGCGTCTTGCTTGCAGCAACCGCGCGGCAACCACGGCTTGCATCGTCTGGATTTCCGTACTGCCAGAAGTAGAACGGCATTTCGAGAATCGAGTGTTCGAATGCGATGTCGACGCTACCAAGCTGACCGAAGTTGCCCTTCAAGCGCGGAACGAACTGATCGCGGTTCTCAAGAAGTGCGACTTGCATCTTTTTGATCTGTGCGCGGCACTCGGCGTACTGCTCGCCACCGGCATTGTCGACGAACGTGACAAAGCGTTGATCATCGGTAGCGAACGAAAGAGGTGCTACGTCAGCGACGGTTCCGTCGAGATCATTCGGATAGAAGCGACGGTGATAGACCGAAGTCATCCCACCTTTGCTTGCACCAGTGTTTACCCATGCTTTGCCATAGATTTGTTTGAACGCGACTGTGATCGCGTGGAAATCATCAGCCGATTGCTTGATGTCGAGCTTCGACCAATCCAATGGCGTCGGCTTCGAATCAGCAAAAAATCGATGTTCGATTTGAAGCTGATTCGTACCGAAAGCAGCAGCTAGTGCCGATTGTGCTACACCAAAAATCGCATAACCGCTGGTTTGCAAAACCATAGGCTCCGCTTCACCACGGTGAAGAAGAATCAAGCGCTGTTTGAACGTGCCCATTGCCGGATTGGCGTGATCAATAATTTGCTCGAAACGGATATCGAATTGGCGAGCGCCCGTTGGCGTCGATGGTCCAGTGATGTCTGTGAACGTGACACCCTTTAAACAGCCGAGCTTCTTTTCGATTGTGGTTGCTTGATCGATGCAACCAAGTTCTGTTGATGTGGCGAATGCAGATGCGCTGAATGACAATACCAGCGCGAAAACACCGAAGAATTTCTTCATGTTGAGCCCCCCTCAAGGCGGCTTTTTACTTCCCGCTTTTTGGAGTTCGCGTCAATCCCGAAGACTCACCACTCTCCGTCTTAATTAATCAGCTCTACTTTATGGCTTCTGGAGTCTTTGATTTACAGAAAGAGTCTCGGATGCCAGCATCATTTCTATGAGACGAATCAACGCATTAGTAGCCCTGCTCATCGTCATGACTATTGCCACTCCAGCATGGGCATTGAAACGAAGAGCTCGCGCCCCCAAACCCGTTCGCCCTAGCTCCTTGCATGTCGTTGGTGAAGACTTCCACGCGAAAGTTCCGGCGGGATGGTTCAATCTCGAGCGCATTCAACTCGAAGAGGCTCGCGCGACCGACCCAGAAGCGAAACGACAGCTTAATAAATTGGTGGCAAGCTATCGCCTATCACGTGCTGATGGGAGTGAGCTTTTGATCGCAAACGT
>DATLHP010000112.1:0-13486 GCA_035539835.1 Bdellovibrionales bacterium | reverse complement strand
GAACTCACGATCGAAGCCGGAAAGAAGACGGCCCTGGTCAATGGCAAACGAGTCACCTCGGCGACGTTACTTAAAACTTTCCCAACCGTTTTGTTTTCACCAGAAAGTCTGTCGGCGGTGAAAGAGGGGCCTGACCAGCGTAGGCAACTCATCGACGAGATTTTGATTAGTCACGATCCGAAGCAAGGTGACTTGCTGCGTGAACACTCAAAGGCTCTCAAAGCGCGTAATCGGCTCTTGAGAGACATTTCCGAGGAGAGGGGCCACCGGAGTAACCTCGAGGGCTCTCTCGACAGCCTGAACAAGATTTACTTCATTCTCTCGGCTCATCTCACTCAGGCTCGGATTCGTGCTTTGATCGCCATCGAAAACGAATTTCAGAAAGCACTGACGTTCATCACTGACGGAGAAGTTGGGGATATCTCGGTGGACTATCTGATTTCGGGTGAATCCGCTCTGCATTGGAGTGATTCACAAATTTATGACGCACTCGTTGATAGACATCGCGAACTCGAGTTCCGCGAACGCAGTTCTGGAGCGAGTTTAGTGGGTCCGCACAAGCACGATATCAAGTTCTTACTCTCTGGAAATGATTCGCGTTTTTATAGTTCGCAAGGGCAGCAAAGAGCCTTGATATTAGCTTTAAAAATAGCTCAAATCGTGTATCATCAATCGGTTCACCAAACCTATCCCGTTCTCCTCTTGGACGACGTCTTGTCCGAGCTGGACGCTAAGAAGCGGGCCAATTTGATGAAGTTTCTTGAAGGGATCTCGGCGCAGATTCTGATTACGTCGACAGACTTGTCGTGGTCAGAACAATTCGAGGGCTCTGGAAGAAACTCCGTCTTCAACGTGGCAATGGGTCGGGTGGAGCAGATTGATCTACGCACTTGAGGGGTACAGAGAGTGGCAGAGAACAACAGCGTACAGGCAGGTTCATCGACAACAGTGAACACAGCCTACGGTGCCGACCAGATTCAGGTTCTCGAAGGACTTGAAGCAGTTCGAAAACGTCCAGGGATGTACATCGGTGATACGGGAATTCGCGGATTCCATCACCTCGTTTACGAAATCATCGACAACTCAGTCGACGAACATCTCGCCGGTCATTGCAAAACAATTTCAGTAACGATCCACGCCGATGAGTCGGTCACGATCGAAGATGACGGCCGCGGTATTCCTGTCGCTTCTCACAAAAACGGAAAGTCGGCTCTTGAAGTCGTTATGACCGTTCTTCACGCTGGTGGAAAATTCGACGGCGGATCCTACAAAGTTTCTGGCGGTCTTCATGGCGTCGGAGCTTCCGTCGTCAACGCGCTTTCAATTCGTACGACAGTTGAAGTTCGTCGCGATGGTTTCATCTGGAAACAGTCTTACGAGCGTGGAAAACCCGTTGGAGAACTCGAGAAGCTCGGGGCAACCGACAAAACTGGAACGAAAACGACATGGCGCCCGGATCCGATGATCTTCAAGGGCGAAGACATGACTCACAACTTCGCAACACTTGCGAATCGTTTCCGCGAACTTGCATTCTTGAACGCTGGTCTTCACATTTCGATGAACGACGAGCGCAATGGTAAGAAACAAGATTTCCAATTCTCGACGGGTCTTAAAGAATTCATTTCGTTCATGAACGAATCGAAGAAGCCTCTTCACGCGGATGTGGTTCACTTCCGCGGTGAAAAAGATGATGTCGATGTCGAGATCGCCTTGCAGTGGAATGATTCGTACACCGAATCAATCTACTCGTACTGTAACAACATCAACACGATCGAAGGCGGCACTCACTTGGTCGGCTTCCGTGGTGCTCTCACGAGAACTGCGAATGCGTACGCGACTGAAAAGGGTTTGCTGAAAGATTTGAAAGAGAATCTTGAGGGCGAAGATATTCGCGAAGGTCTTGCCGCTGTTATCAGCGTGAAGGTTCGCGAACCTCAGTTCGAGGGTCAGACAAAAACGAAACTTGGTAACACTGAAGTGAAGGGGATTGTCGAATCGCTAGTGAACGACAAGCTTGCCGACTTCTTCGATCGCAACCCGAGCGTCGCGAAGACCGTTATCGGAAAGTGTGTGGAGAGCGCTCGCGCTCGTCTCGCTGCTCGTAAAGCTCGCGAACTCACTCGTCGTAAGACAGCACTCGACGGAAACGCTCTTCCGGGAAAAATGGCGGATTGCCAAGAACGAGATCCGGCGCTTTGTGAACTCTACCTGGTCGAGGGTGACTCGGCGGGTGGATCTGCAAAACAGGCGCGCGACCGTCGCACGCAAGCCGTTCTTCCGCTCAAGGGTAAAATCTTGAACGTCGAAAAGGCTCGCTTTGATAAAATGCTTTCGAACGACGAGATCAAAGTTTTGATCTCGGCGATGGGAATCGGGATCGGCAAAGACAACGTCCAAGTCGACAAGATTCGCTATCACAAAATCGTCATCATGACCGATGCCGACGTCGACGGATCACACATCCGCACGCTTCTTCTCACGTTCTTCTATCGCCAAATGCCAGAAGTTCTCGAGAAGGGTTATGTTTACATCGCACAGCCACCGCTTTATCGCGTGAAAAAAGGCAACGTTGAAAAGTACATCAAGAACGAACTCGCGTTGACCGAGTACTTGATGGATTCGTCGCTCGCGAACATCAACATCCTGACTTTGAAAGACGGAACGAAAGAAGCCGAGCTCAAAGCAGTGATCTTGAATATTCAAAAATTTGCTCAGCTCTTGAAGACGATGTCGTCTCGCTTCGATCGCGAACTTTTGACATACATGGTGCGCAACGCGAGCGATCTCAAGAAAACTCTCGCTTCGCAGTCTGATATCGATCGTTTGATGGCCGATTTCAAAAAATGGGTAACGGCAAATCCTCTCAACGGAATTTTGGACGTCACTCACACGACCGAAGAGGACAAGGATCTCGGAACGCATCGGTTGAAGGTGGCGACCACTCGTTACGGTCACAAAATGGAGACGGCCTTCACCCTTGATACGGCGTTGTCGTCTGAGTGGACAGAGCTCACATCGCTGTGGACGAAGTTCAACACGCTTCTTCCGCTTCCGATCAAGATCGCCCCAGAAAAGGGTGGCTCTGAGAAAGACATCAAAGAGTTCACGACGCATGAAGAGTTCGTGTCTCATGTGATCGAGCTCAGCAAAAAAGGAAACTACATCCAGCGCTACAAGGGTCTCGGCGAGATGAATCCAGAACAGCTCTGGGAAACGACGCTGAATCCTGAAAATCGCAGCCTTCTTCAGATCGACGTCGCAGACGCGATCTCGGCGGATGAAACGTTCAGCGTTTTGATGGGCGAGCAAGTTGAACCACGCAGAAAGTTCATCGAAGACAATGCACTTCTCGTGCGTGAACTCGACGTTTAAGGATAAGCAATGGCTAACGATAACATTACGACTCCAGACGGAAATGGAAACGGCGTTCCACCTCGCGGAGTAACGGTCGTCGACATCAACACAGAAATGCAGGAGGCCTACCTCCAGTATTCGATGAGTGTCATCGTCGGACGTGCACTTCCCGATGTTCGCGACGGCTTGAAGCCGGTTCACAGACGCGTTCTCTACGCGATGTACGATCTCAATAACACGCACGATAAGCCGTACAAAAAATCGGCGCGTGTTGTGGGTGACGTCATCGGTAAGTATCACCCACACGGTGATACTGCTGCTTATGACACCATCGTTCGTATGGCGCAGGACTTCTCGCTTCGTTATCCGCTGATCGACGGTCAAGGTAACTTCGGCTCGATCGATGGCGATAGCCCGGCGGCCCAACGTTACACTGAAATTCGAATGACTCGCCTTGCAGAGGCGTTGCTCGAAGATCTCGATAAAGAAACTGTTTCGTTTGGACCGAACTACGACGACTCGCTTCAGATGCCGACCATCATGCCGGCGAAATTCCCGAACCTTCTGGTCAACGGAAGTACAGGGATTGCGGTCGGTATGGCGACCAACGTTCCTCCGCACAACCTCACAGAAGTCATCGACGGCTGCATTCACTTGATTGCGAATCCAGACGCTACGGTCGACGATCTGATGCGTTTTATTCCGGGACCGGATTTCCCAACGGCAGGCGTGATCGCGGGTCGCGAGGGAATTATCTCGGCGTACAAAAAAGGTGCGGGGATCATTTCAATCCAAGCGGTTGCTGAGATCGTTCCGAATAAAGATCGCGAAGACATCGTTATCACCGAGCTTCCGTATCAGGTGAACAAAGCGAAGCTCATCGAGAGCATCGCGGATCTCGTTGGCGAAAAGAAACTCGAAGGTATTTCTGATATTCGCGACGAATCTTCGCGCGAAGGTATGCGTATCGTCATCACGCTCAAGCGTGGTGAAAACGCGAGCGTGAAACTCAATCAGCTCTTCAAGTTCACACAGCTTCAAGTCAGCTTCGGTATTCGTCTTCTTGCTCTCGATGCGAAGAACCAACCGCGTACATTCGACCTCAAGGGCGTCCTCGATGCGTTCATCGAACATCGCAAAGACGTTGTAACGAAACGCTGTATCTTCGAACTCAAGAAAGCAGAAGCGCGCCTGCACATCCTCGAGGGCTTGCAAAAAGCTCTCGATTTGATCGACGAAGTCGTGAAGACGATTCGTGCGTCGAAAGAAGTGAATATCGCGAAAGCAGCTTTGATGGAGAAGTTTGGCTTCTCTGACAAACAAGCACAGGCGATTCTCGAAATGCGCTTGGCGCGTTTGACGGGCCTTGAGCGCGACAAAATTCTCGAAGAAATCGGCGAACTCAACAAACTCGTCACTTGGCTCAAAGACGTTTTGGGTGACGTTGCGAAGATCTACGCGATCATCGTCGACGAACTGAAAGAAATTAAAGCGAAGTACGGCGATGAGCGTCGTTCGAAAATCACGGGTGATACGACTGACATCGAAGACGAAGACTTGATTGCTTCTGAAGCGATGGTCGTCGTGATGACCGAGAGCGGTTACATCAAGCGCATCACGCTCGATGAATACCGCACGCAAAAGCGTGGCGGAAAAGGTCTGAAGGGCATGGAGACGCGCGAAGAAGACTTCGTCTCTCACATCTTCGTTGCCGACACCAAGACGATGCTCTTGTTCTTCACGGACAAGGGAAAACTCTTCTGGGTGAAAGTGCATAAGCTTCCGCAAGGTAGCCGCACGTCGAAAGGCAAAGCGATTGCTAACGTCTTGTCTTTGAGCCCGAATGAGCGCGTTCAGGCGATTTTGCCGATCGAAGAATTCTCTGAAGACAAATACGTCGTGATGCTCACTGAAAAAGGGATCATCAAGAAGACGTCACTCGATGCATTCTCGAATCCACGTCCGTCAGGCATCATCGCTTTGACGACGGATCTCGATGACAAGGTCATCGATTGCAAAATTTCGAACGGCAAATCGGACATCTTCATCGCCACCAAAGAAGGTATGTCGATTCGTTTCGACGAAGGCGACGTTCGACCAATGGGTCGTTCGGCTCGGGGCGTGAAGGGTGTGACGCTCAGTAAAGATGACGTCGTTGTCGGACTCGAAGTTCTCGATAAGGCTGGCAAGGCCACTATCTTGATGGTTACCGAGAACGGATACGGCAAACGAACTCAGATCGAGGAATACAGAACTCAGTCGCGCGGCGGAAGCGGTATCATCACTCAGAAAACGACCGATAAAGTCGGTAACGTTGTCGGAACACGCAGTGTTCTCGATACGGATGAAGTGATGGTCACTACCGACAAAGGACAAACGATTCGTATGCCTTGCGCTGGAATCTCTGTCGTTGGACGAAACACACAAGGTGTCAGACTCATCACCCTTAACGCGGACGAGAAGGTCACGGGTCTTGCCCTGATCTCAGACGATGGCCAAGACGGCGATCAAAATCTCACCAAGCAATAATCGATTCTTAAAGAGCTCTCGATTGGGAGCTCTTTGTGTTTTTTGCGCGCTGATCTTCAGCGCATGCACGTTCTCGTCTGAAAAGCTCGAGATGGAACGGGCGGCATCGGCGGAAACTGCCGGTAAACACGCGGAAGCCTTCAAGCACTATCACAAAGTCGTCGATCATTTCGTCAGAACACCAGCGGCGATGAAGGCCGCAAGTGAAGCTGCTCGAATCGCCCACTACGAATTAAAAAAATTTCCGGAAGCACTGAGGCTTTATAAGCACATCATTCTCTACTCGACCGATGAAAAACAGCGAGTCGATGCTCAACGCAAGATTGCGGATCTCTACTTCAATCAGACCTTGGAGTACGGAGAGGCAATTACTGCTTACAACCGGCTGCTTGAACTTCCTCATGACAGAGAGCAGGGAAATCGCGACCGACTTTCGATTGCGCGAAGTTATTTCTATCTGAATAACTTCTTTCAAGCTCAGGTAGAGATCGACAAAATCGTCGGGGGAAAAGCGTCGAAGGACCTGACTTTCGAAGCCTTGCTATTGAAAGCCAACATTTTCCTAACAACGAAAAAGCATGAAGAGGCTATCGCGGTCCTCAAAACCCTGATTGAGCAATATCCAGAACGATCCAAGAACGAAACGATTGGATTGATTCTAGCTATCTGTTACGAGGAACAAGAAAACTACGCAAAAGCGATCGAGACCCTGCAATCGATCAAGGATAGTTATCCTCGTAAAGAGTTCATTGAGAACAAGATCAAGGTTCTCAAAGAGCGCGAATCACAGCGACCAGGGGCAAGGGGTTTGAAAAAGTGAACCGACATCAAATCGTTTTCACTGCGCTCGGATTCGAGTGCGTCGGCCTTATCGCCTCCCTGGCTTTTCTTGGCAGCTGGCTTGATGAAAAGTACGGGTGGACAGGCGCTGGGGTTGCCGGCGGGGTCTTCGTCGGACTGATCGCGTGGCTGATTCACGTCGTCTTGATACTTCGGATGCAGCCGAAGGGCGAAAACACCGGAAACCCGGAAAAACCTTGAGGACCTTCGTTTTTAGCCACCTCATCGTGAGCGCCGTTGCCGTCGGCCTTACATATCTACTGGCTGGGCAAAATGGGCTGTCTGTTGCCTGTGGCACCGCAACATCTCTTTTGAACATCGTCACTTTGGGGTTCACCTGGCGCCTGCTATTGGCGAAAAAACTGGTTGCCCTCATGATTCTGATCATTGTATTTAAGTTCGCGTTATTGGTTTGGATTCTCTACGCTGCGGCTCGGTCGGAATACATCCACCTCGGATGGTTCGGGCTTGGTCTCGGGATGATTATTCCCAGCTCTTTAGTGACATCATTTTGGGTTTCGAGAAATTCTCGAAGTCGCGAGAAAAGGTAAAAATCAGTGGGAAGCCACTTTACTTGGTTCGACCTGTTTCACGTAGATCACCACTACACATTCGTAGCGACAGCTATTTTCGTTACGGCGTTGGTCGTCGTATTGAGCGTTGCTGGTCGCATCGCTCTCGGAAACGGCGAAGCTGCGATTCAACCGGCGGGACGTCTTTCGCTCAAAGGCTTCTTCGAAGCATTTCTCGAGTTCATGAATGGAATGTCGGGCTTGGTCATGGGCAAACATGGTCGTCCATACATCCCGCTTTTCGGTGCGATCTTCTTCTACATCGTTCTTAGCAACGTTGTTGGTTTGATTCCGGGAATGACAGCGTCGACTTCGAACATCAACTCGGCTCTTTCAATCGGCTTGTTTTCGTTCGTCATCTACAACGCGATTGGTTTCCATCATGCGGGTCTTCACTACGTGAAGCACTTCATGGGTCCGATCTGGTGGATGGTTCCGGTTATTCTTCCAATCGAATTGATCTCGAATGCTATTCGTCCATTCAGCTTGGGTCTGCGTCTGTCGATCAACATGACGGCCGATCACAGCATCCTCGGAACATTCCTCGATCTCACAAAGGTCGTTGTTCCGGTCATTTTCTACGGTATGGGAACGTTCGTCTCTTTCCTGCAGGCGTTCGTCTTTACAATGCTATCCATGGTTTACGTCATGATGGCGACAGCGGATGACCACTAATTTTAAAACCCCGAAAACGAAACAGTAATAGGGCAACAAAGGACAAAACAATGAAAGCAGCAAAAACACTTCTTCTTCTCGCGGCAACTTTGATCGCAGCACCAGCGTTCGCACAAGATCCAGCAGCAGCTCCAGCAGCGGCAGCGGGTGCAGGCGCACTCGGTCTCGTAGCAATCGGCATTGGTATCATGATGGGCCTCGCGGTTCTTGGTGGAACACTCGGTCAGTCGCGTGCAGCTTCGGCAGCCCTCGATGGTATCGCTCGTAACCCAGCGGCTTCGGACAAACTCTTCACGCCGATGATCATCGCGCTCGCTCTTATGGAATCCCTCGTACTCTTCGCATTCTTGATCGGCTTCCTTCTTCAAGGTCCGGTTGCAGCGGGTCTCGCTGCCCTCGCTCACTAATCTGAGCAGGTATTGTATCGAAACGAGAAAGGCGAGCTACGGCTCGCCTTTTTTATTTAAACGCTTGTTAAACAATTCTTGTTTCACGTTGAAACGATCGCACAGAAGACCCGGTATTTTTCCTACATCTTAACCTTTCGCTTACCGATCTTAACTGTAGCTTTACAGTTGAGGTCCGTATCGAGAGCCCCAAAGCAGCAACACCATCACTCTTGATCATCGCAGCAAAAGCATCTGCTGTTCGCGGCACGGCTGCGTTTCTCACTCGAAGAGAGATTTCGACGTCTGTCGCGACAACGATGAATGAGGCCCTGAACTTCTTGAGCGAGAAGAAGCCCGACATCGTTCTCGTCAGCGTGAATTACCCGCATCAAAAAATCGAATCGTTTCCGATGCTGCTCAATCAGAGCTTCGGAGTTGAAACAATCGCGTTCGCCGAATCTCATGATCGCAAAAGTGGCGCACGACTTCAGAACATGAGAGCCGGTCATGTGATCACCGGTCTGATCTCTGGCCCGGCCGTGCTGATGAAGATCCGACAAATCGAGAATGCTCTCAATAGCACTACAGAAGATGAGAAGTACAAAACCGGTGAAGGAAGCGCGGCTGCGGAAGGACCAGGCGCGATCGTTCTCAAGGGACAGCGCTCTAAAAAGCAAGAAGAGGCTCTTGGTGATCTCATGCGAGTTCTCTCGCAAGACGGTTCCGAGGGCTCCGAGGACGGCGGCGCAGAGAAATCAGCAACGACGGACGCTGGAAGTTCAGCCCCTCTATCTGCGAGTACAGGTGCGGTGAATCCGTCAAAGGGCTCAGCATCAACGTCTTCGACAGAAGCTTCTGCGGGAGACGCGGCCTCATCCGGCACAAGATCGTCTAACATGCAGAACATGGCGGGTTCGGTTGCGAGTGGCGAAAAAAATGCTACACAACAGGATAGACCAGAGAGTTCGGCAAAGAGCCCAGAACTCGGCGCACCGGCTGATCCTAGTCTTCAACTCTCAGTTGAAAAGCGAGCTTCACGGCTTCAAAAACAGAGCGCAGCTCAAAGCCCGCTCGTCGAAGCCGACGAAGCGCAGCTTTTTTGGAAGTATGTGACTCGCGCTCTTGGAACAGTTTGCCCGGACATTCCGGAAACATTTGAAATCGATAAGGTCGGTGCGGCGGACTTACTCTTCATTCAAACTGGGCAAGTACGAGGAGCTTGTTTGATCGTTTCTGCCGAGGGCGGCGGCCGACGGGAGCTGATCGATCGTTTTCAAGTCGCCTTCTTCTCGCTCCTTCGCGCTGAAGGCATTGAGTTGAGTGCTGAAGAGCAGATCGTCATCACTCTCGATGAGGTTGCTCTCGTTGGGGAGAGCTTCAATAAATCAGAGGTTAAGGCTGGCGGAAGCTCGATGCATCGCTTTGTCGGCGCGGCGATGGTCGCGGTGACGAAGGTGCAACCTGAGATCGAGCAAGCGGGCGATCAAATGTTGAAGATCAAGTTAGCCGATCTTCCGATCGAGCTCCCGGTTTCTTACGAAGTGTATCTACACATGCCGCTGAATAAAAAATTTCTACGCTATCTCAGAGCCGGAGCAACGCTCTCGCAGGATCAAAAAGATCGTCTCGAAGAGAATAAGATCAAACATCTTTTCCTCAACGAGTCAGACGCCGAAGCCTATCGTCGCCAGTACGCCGCGCGCGCAATTCGCGCAGCTTAAGATTCCTACGCCATCACGGATTTCAAAAATCTCGCTGTTTCACTCTTGGTGATACGGAGAATTTGCTCTGGTGTTCCGGTCGCAACGATGTATCCACCACCGCGCCCACCATCGGGACCAAGATCAACCACATGATCCACGGACTTAACCACATCGAGGTTGTGTTCGATGACGAGGACCGTGTTGCCTTGGTCGACGAGCTCTTGGAGAAGCTCGATGAGTTTCGCGATGTCAGCAAAATGAAGACCCGTTGTTGGTTCGTCGAGAATATAAAGGGTCTTGCCCGTTCCGCGTTTTGAGAGCTCTTTGCTCAGCTTCACGCGCTGAGCTTCGCCACCGCTCAATGTCGTCGAGCTTTGTCCGAGAGTCATGTAGTCGAGGCCGACGCGGTGAAGAGTTTCGAGCTTTCGTTTGATCGCCGAGTGGTTCTGGAAAAACTCGAGTGCTTCGCCGACATTCATCGCCAAAACATCGGCAATGCTCTTTTCTTTGTACTTAATAGCGAGTGTTTCTCGATTGTAGCGACGCCCCTGGCAGACGTCGCATTCGACGAACACATCCGACATGAAGTGCATTTCAACGCGAATCATCCCGCCGCCTTGGCAGTTTTCGCATCGCCCGCCTTTGACATTGAAACTGAATCTTCCGGGCGCATAGCCGCGAACTTTTGAATCCGGCAACGCCGCATAGAGATCACGAATCAAGGGAAACAAACCCACATAGGTTGCAGGTGTAGAGCGTGGCGTTCGACCAATCGGATTTTGGTTGATGTCGATGACTTTGTCGACTTGATCGAGTCCCGTGACGGTCTTGTAAGGTGAAACCTCCCACTTCGAATTGTAGAAGTGGTTTGCAAGAATGCGATAAAGCGTATCCATGATCAGCGTCGACTTGCCTGATCCAGAAACTCCAGTGATTGCCGTAAAAGTACCGAGCGGAATCGCAAGGTCGACGTCCTTGAGATTATTTCCAGTCGCACCCTTAAGAGAGATGCTCTTTCCGTTTCCTGGTCGACGTTTCTTTGGGGTCGGAATCGAAAGGCGTCCGGAGAGATAACGGCCCGTCACGCTTTCTTCAGATTTTTCAATCTCTTCAGGAGTTCCGGCTGCGATGACATGACCACCGAGTTTTCCGGCGCGCGGGCCGATATCGATGATGTGATCAGCAGACCGAATCGTGTCTTCGTCGTGTTCGACCAAGAGAATCGTATTCCCGAGGTCCTTTAGGTCACGAAGAATATCAAGCAAGCGATGATGATCGCGCGGATGGAGTCCAATACTCGGTTCGTCGAGAACATAAAGAACTCCGACGAGCGACGACCCCACTTGTGTCGCAAGACGAATCCGCTGAGCTTCGCCTCCACTCAGTGTTCGTGTTGGGCGATCAAGACTCAGGTAGCCGGTACCAACGCGAATCATATAACTCAAACGAGAAGCGATCTGCTTCAAGATTTTATCGGCAATCAGTTGGCCGCGGCTCGACCACTCTGATGTCTCGAGAGTTTCATGGAGTTCGACGGCAGAAAGAGCGGCCAATTCGGTAATGCTCTTTCCGGCAATAAGAACGTTGCGTGGACCCTCACTGAGACGAGTTCCCTTGCAGTCGGGACAAACGCGAATGGCGAGTTGATCGATCTCGCCTTCGTCGTCTTCTTCGCTTTTGTGCGCAACCTTTTCAGCAATGCGATATTTTACGTTGCGAACTGTTCGTGGCTCATCGCCAGCTTCCCAGCGATCTTCTTCGATTTCGACGATGTCGATCGTTCCGAGGCCATTGCAAGTCTGACAAGCACCGCGTGGATTATTGAATGAAAAGAAACGCGGTTCGATTTCGGGAAAGCCGTAGCCACAAACAGGACATGCCGAATGAATCGAGTAGTTCTGTCTCTGACCCGTGGTCGTTTCGACAACGACACGACCATTTCCATGTTGAATCGCAGTATGGACACTTTCGGCAACGCGACCGCGAACTCCGTCTTTGATCACGACTTTGTCGATCACGATGTCGATGTCGTGAGCCTTTGTTTTCGCGAGTTTCTTTGCGCCTTCAAGCTCGATGAATACGCCATCGACTTTTGCTGAAACGAAACCCCGTTTGGCAAACTTTTGAAACTCGTTATGGAACTCGCCTTTTTTGCCCTGAGCGAAAGGAGCCATGATGATGAGACGCGATCCCTGCGGACGCTTCATGATGTCGTCGATGATTTGATCCGGCAGCTGTCCTGCGACAGGAACATGATGAGTTGGGCAGTGCGGAGTTCCGACTTTCGCATAAAGAAGTCGAAGATAGTCGTAGACCTCTGTGACCGTTCCGACTGTTGATCGGGGATTGAGGCCAACAGATTTCTGATCGATAGCAATGGCTGGCGAGAGTCCGACAATTGAATCAACGTCTGGTTTTTTTAGTTTATCGAGAAAGTTTCTCGCATAGGTCGAAAGAGAGTCGACGTAGCGGCGCTGGCCTTCGGCGTAGATCGTGTCAAAAGCAATGCTCGACTTACCGGATCCACTCAATCCGGTAATGACAGTGATTTTGTTCCGAGGGATCTCAACGTGAACGTTTTTAAGATTGTGCTCGCGTGCACCCTTAACGCGGATTCCTTCGAAACCCGAGCGTGGCTCTTTGGATTTAGCCATGGTGACCTCCGTGTCGAGTCAGAAGCGGCAATCAGAGAAGCGGGTTAACGACGCTCTCGATTTCATTGCGAATACGATCAAGACCTTCTTTGGTCGTCGACTCGAAACGAAGGACAAGAACAGGCTGCGTGTTTGATGCCCGCGCCAGCGCCCAGCCGTCGTTGAAGCTGATTCTGATTCCGTCGATCAAATTTACTTTGTAACGATCGCTCGGAGCTTCGTACTTGCTTCTCAGCTTTTCGACGATCGAACGTTTTTTATCTTCTGTCGTATCGATGCGAATCTCTGGAGTATTGTGCGCGTCCGGGAAACCTTCGAGAAGTCCGCGCAGGGTCGTTCCGCTTTTTGCGATCTGCTCGATGAGACGAAGTCCTGCATAAAGAGCGTCGTCGTATCCATAGTTGCGATCTGCAAAGAAGACGTGACCAGAAAGTTCTCCGCCGAACGGAGCCTTTTCTTCTTTGATTTTTGTTTTTACAAGCGAGTGGCCTGTTTTCCACATGATGGCTTTGCCGCCCTGCTTGCGAATATCTTCATAAAGACGATCAGAGCATTTCACGTCGCCAATGATTGTTGCGCCGGGCTTCTCTTTCAAAACTCCGCGCGACATGATGACCATCATTTCGTCGCCTTGAACAAAGTGCCCATCGCCATCGACAACGCCGATGCGATCCGCGTCGCCATCAAAACCAATGCCGATTGCGGCGCCGTGTTCGCGCACGGCTTTTTTCAATGCATCCAGATTCTTTTCCACAGTCGGATCTGGATGG
>DATLHP010000111.1:0-9634 GCA_035539835.1 Bdellovibrionales bacterium | reverse complement strand
TCAAAGCGTTCACGATCGCATCTCGCTTGTGCGCTCGACGGCGAAGTCGAAGCAAGCAATGCCAGCGGCCGTGTTTGCGATCTCAGATGAATATTTGAGCCAACTCTACGTTCAATACCTCGCCACCATTCGCGCGGAGCTTGAACGACTACAAAAACCAGAGAGTCTTGACGCGAAGGCTTACGAGACCGCTCGTCGACGTCTCGAAAAGCTTTTGGATGTTTTCCAGACCGAAGAAGCAAAATATCGCAGTCGCTTCGGCGGAACCAATGACGAAACAGAACTCGAGCGCGAACGAAGACTCGTGCGCTTGAGCCACTTGAAAAAATTCTTTCAGAGCAAATCATTCGTCGACGTCAGCCGACAGAACTCGGCCGCTAAGTTCGGTGAATCAACCGCCGTCGCGGGAACCGCAATCGCCGGTCTCGTCTTTCTTCTTCTTCAGCGCTACACACAGCCGGGCGTCGGCGAAGCCAGCTTTGTCTTCTTGCTTGCCGGTGTGGCTCTTTATGTTCTTCGTGATCGCATGAAAGATTGGGCGAAGGCCCACTTTCAAGAAACAGCATCTCATTACCTGCCGGACTTCGAGCAACAGCTCGTAGCGCGTGATGCAAAAATCGGAACGATCAAAGAATGGTTCCGCATCCTTGCGACTAAAAACATTCCAGAAGAGATTTTGCGCCTTCGCCAAGAGTCTTCGAGCCACGAAATGGAGAACCGACTTCCAGAAGACGTTCTTCATTGCCACAAGGTTCAAGACGTCGATGCGGGCGCGATCAATATCGCAAGCTCCAGCATCAAATCGCTTTCGTTGCACGAAAACACTCGCGTAAATTTCGAGCGCTTCTTGAAACACATGGATGATCCGTTCAAAGAACTCACGGATCTCGATGCCGACGGTCGGTTTTTGCAGGCACTGTCTCACCGCGTGTATCACTTCTATCTGATCGTCCGCACAGTTTCGTTGCCGAAAGAAAAGGGCCTCGAAAAACTCACTCCGCATGCCGTTCAGCCACGCAGAGAGCAAACTCTCGTTTATCGCATCGTTCTTGATAAGAATGGTGTCGTCAGGCTCGAAGACCTCGCGGTCTAGTTATCACCGTCTTGGCTTCAAATCCAAAATATGCAGACCTTTTGTTTCATCGAAATGCATTTCGTAAAGAACGCAGTTGGCGATCATGACGGGCTCTGAGAGCTCCGGGCGCATGTGGTGAATGAGACGACGAATTGCTCCGCCATGCGAAGCGACTCCAACCTTCTCGTATGGATGGCGAGTCAAAAGATCTTTTAAACCGTCGAGCAAACGCGCCAAGTGTTGGAACTTTGATTCACCTTCAGGAAAGGCGACATGCCAGTCTTCCTTGCTTGCAGAACTCCATGATTTCGCGAGGTCGCCGAACTGACGCTGAACTTCTTCGTGAGTTAATCCCTCAGCAAGACCCAGATTTGTTTCGCGCAGGCGCGAATCGACGATGATGGGAACTTTAGTTTCTCCGCGAGCAATTTCAGCCGTTTCGCGCGCTCGATGCAAATCGCTCGAGAAAAATGCCTCTACTGGATTTTCGCGAAAGAACTCTCGCAAAACGAGCGCCTGTGCTCGCCCCGTATCGTTCAGAGGAATATCGGTGCTTCCCTGAAAGCGGAACGACCGATTCCAATCGGTTTCACCATGACGAAAAATGTAGAGAGTCTTCATTGTGCTAGATTCAAATCGCCAGTGTTATCAAACGGGATCGTGATGACGCCGAACTTGGCCTCGCCCTTCACCCGATACTTCGTGGTTTTTTTCTGAATGAAGTCCATGGCCGAGGCGAAAAGGTCGCTGAACTTCACCGGCACCGGAATTGGAACAATCGTTTTGCCATTTCCCTTAACGCTCGCCGGAGCTTCGAGCTCGCCGCGGCTGAGATGCTTGCCACCAATTTCAACGTCGTAAGTGACAGCATCGACTTTCAGAGCAAACGCGTTTGGATTCTCAACCTGAATGTTAGCGACGACCGTCCCACCTTGCGAATTGACGTCTTTCAAATTGACCCCAGCAAGAGACACTTTCGGTTCTTTCACGATCTTTTGCGCAATGGATGAACAACCGATCGCGGCGACTATCATCAACATCGAGAAGAGAATCTTCTTATACATGCTTTTACTCTAGTCTTCGAAGCGAATCGGTTCAAGGGTTCAAAAACAACGAATCGACCGCCGGAGCCTTTTTGATGAGTTTGAGATCAGCTAACTGTTTCGTGAGTTGCTGCCAACGCTCTTTTGTCATTGAGCCAAGGCCCGATGTTTTTGTTTCGGCTGTTTCAATCAACGGCTTTTGAGCTTCAGCACTTTCTGCGAAAGTCTTCAAATCCATAGAGGGATTCAACTTCGCCATCATTTTATTCGTTGGCTCCGGCTTATCGAGATACGTGCGCCATCCTTCTCGGACAGCAGCGACCATTTGCTTCACGAGCTCCGGATTGTCTTTCAAAGTTTTCTCGCGAGTGATGAGAACAGTGGTGTAAGGATTGTAACCCTCTTCGGCGATTAAGAAGGCCTTCACTTTCACGCCCTGTTTTTGCGCCGAGAGCGGTTCGGACGTCACAAAGCATTGCTGAGAGAACGTTTTGTCCGTCAGAAAGTTTTGAATTCCACCAGCATACGGAACGATCGTCGCTTTCGATTTCGGATACTTTTTCGAAAGGAACATCGCATAAGGAAGCCCTTTCTGAATCGCCAAAACACCTTCCGAATCATACACATCACCGATCGATTTAAATCCGCGTTCAGCGTGAGCCATGATTCCCTGAGGGTTGGTTTGATAGGCAGCAAAGATCGCTACGACATCTGAGCCATTCGAACGCGCAATGACGACTTCGTCCGCACTCGCGATACCGAAGGGAACTTTGTCAGCCCCGACCATCTGAACAACGGGCGTTCCCGATCCACCCTGGAGAACTTCAACATCGAGTTTGTTCTTTTTGAATGCTGATTCGGCTGCGTAAAATCCGCCAAACTGTGGTTCCGGTTTCCAGTTGAGAGCGAGTTGTATTTTTTCAGCGTGAGCCAGTGAGGAGAAAGCGAGTGCAACCGTAACCAATGCCAGTTTCAACATGGAGAATCACCTTTCATTGCGAGTGTCTCGAGTAAGAAGCGTGCCACCTACGCAGCGTGAACCAACTCAATAAATCAATCAAGCTGACCATCACTAAGCCGAGTCCAGCCGAGATCAAAACAGCTGCAAATACTTTGTCGATGCGCTGCTGCGTGCGAGCCGCATCGACAACCGATCCAAGTCCGCCGCCAGCAATGAACTCGCCGACAATGGCTCCGATCACCGCAAGGCCCGAAGCAATCCGCACACCAGAGAAAATCTGTGGCAATGCATAGGGAAGACGAAGTTTGAAGAGAACACTCGTTCGCGACGCCGAGTAGAGCCGGAAGAGATCAACAAGCGCTGGTTCAGTCGATTGCAATCCGAGCAATACACTAGCGATGACAGGGAAAATGGAAACAATGAATGCAGAAGCCACGACTGTCGGCCGCCCAAAACCGAACCAAATTACAAGAAGCGGAGCGATCGCGATAATCGGAACGGTTTGAAAGAAGATCGCATATGGGTATACCGCTCGTCGAACACCCGACGAAATCGAAAGAACAATGGCAGAGAGAGTTCCGAAAAAGATACTCAATGCCAAACCGATAAATGCGGCAATCGTCGTCGAAGAAAACGCTTCGAAGAGCTCGGCGCGATCATCACGCAAGGACGCCCAAACTTCACTTGGCGGCGGCATGAGAAACGAGGCGATGAATCCACGTCGAACAAAAAACTCGAGCAAAATGATCACGAGAATGAGTGGAATCACAGGAGGAACGACTCTCGTCATGAAGAACGAAGACTTCTTCATTGGAATGCCTCCGAGATACGAACCACTTCTTTCAAATAATCTGCCTCGAAGCGAAGGCTCCCTTCGCGTCGCGCCGGTAAAGCGATTCTCGAATCAGAGATTACTCGTGCCGGCCTCGAAGAAAAAACAATAGCGCGATCTGAAACGAAAACTGCCTCTGAGACCGAGTGTGTAACAAAAATCACGGTCATCTTTGATTCGATCCACAGTTTCCGAATGTCCTCTTGAAGATGCTGTCGCGTTTTTTCATCGAGCGCTGCAAAGGGCTCATCGAGAAGAAGGAGGCGTGGCTCCGCGACCAGCGCACGCGCCACAGAACAACGCATTTTCATTCCGCCCGAAAGTTGTGACGGATAAAGATTGAACGCTTCCGGAAGGTGCACTCGTCGTAACGCGGACTTCGCTGCCTCACACGCCTCGGTCTTTGACCGCCCCATGAGTTCAAGCGGAAGCGCTACGTTTTCAAGCGCCGTTCGCCACGGAATGAGGGCTGCTTCTTGAAAGACAAAAGACTTAAAGAACTGACTTCCGAAGCTATCGATAGAAAGGCGACCACGAGTCGGTGCATCGAGGCCTGCCAGGATTCTGAGAAGAGTCGATTTTCCGCTGCCTGAGGGACCCAAGAAGGAGACGAACTCGCCGGACTCGATCTTGAGATCAAGCGGAGCAACGACAGCTCCGCTTTCACGAAATTCTTTTTCTAAGCCCTCAAGCTGAAGGCGAGCCCCTTGAACCATGAGAGAATCATAAACGATCGAAGGCCGAGTACCAAGGATCAGCAATCTTATCCCACTGCGATTGACTCGCCGGAGCGAGAAGTGGCCGAATTTCTTCGCCGGCCAACAGGACCTGGGCGATGGTTCCAATCGATGGTTCTTCGTAGTCCCCGATCTCATTGACCGAGTAGAAGCCTTTATCTGAATTCCAAAGTTTCGTGTTCATGAAGACCAAGACGTCTCGCGCAGCTCCGCGATAGACTTCGTTGTCCAAGATCTCTCCAGCGCGCGCAAGGGCCAACATTCCAAGTGCTTGATCGAGCAACAAGCGAGATTCCGTGCGGTCCACCGTTACACTTGAGCGATGGAAGGTCGAGCGAAGACCGCCATCCTTCTCTTGCATCTCGTTGGACAGAAAGTTCGCCAAACCGACGATGAGCTTGCGAAGGTCGTGGCGCGCTTGAATCAAAGAATCAACCCCGCGCCCTCCACCTTCGCGAATCTTGGTCAACTGAGGTGACTTTGTTTTCTCAATGCCTTCGATCGCGTTGATGAAATCAGCAACGGCAATCAAGAATCGAGCGATATCAGCGGACTTCACAACATCGGCGCGTTCGCCCCCAATGATATCAACAATACCCGCTTTAACCGCGATTTCCTCCGTGCTCTTCATTTCGTCTGACCATTTTGAGCGGCCCTTGAGATCAATCAAGAAAACTGCTGATCCCTGGCGAGTCAGATTTTGAAGAATCGAAGCCGCGTTCGCGACAGCCAAAGAAAAGACGGTCTCTTTCGGGAAGAGCTTCTGCTGAATATCTCCGGCCGGGAGTTCAGTGATGTACTTCCCAAGCTGAACTTTGGCGAGACCCTCCTCAAATGGGCCCTCTTGCCAATCGCGGAAGAATCGAATCATTGCGCTCAGCCCGCGCAAGAGTTCAGCCTGTGCTTTGACACTCACGTCCAGTCTACGCGAATCAGCAGCAGTCGACGTGTAATCAGACCCGACACGAAATCGGTCTGGCACAAAGTAGACATCTTTCGTCTGCATGAAATCCCGAACGTAAAAGTGACGTTGAGAGGCCGACGGATTCATCGCTATCGCAAACGATTTAAAACGCCCGCCACTCTCGCCCTCAAATCCGCCAATCGCTAGAAGCTTGTTGATTTGCGAGATTACTGATTTCTGAAAACTTACTTCTTTTCCATTCACGCCCATCATCCAGTTTGCTCCCGCAAACCCAAATGATGTGCCAATGGCCTCAGCGCCGGAGGTCACACTTGAGCGCGAATCCTTTGATGAGAGCTCGACGCGTCCCGGGCGGATATCAACATTCAAGCGATCTGTTTCAAAACCGGCAATGCGCGACGAGTACCCATCCCGAGCAAGTTCCTTGTCAGCATAGTTTTTTGCAATGCCACGAACAAATGACCCATAGTTTTTCTGTGCGCTCTGAACTCGCCCGCGTAACGCCGACATCTCTTTCGAAATACGCTCGCCGAGAAGACTGGCCGTTTTTGGAATGGCGTCGGCAATCTGTAGTCGAACTTCAGCTTTAACTCCCGAGAGAATCGCTGCAGTGATATCTCGCTTCAAATTGTCGATCCCGTACTTTTCAATCGCCGGATAAAGGCCCAGACGCTTTTGAAGAACTTTGAACAGACTCGTGCATTCGCGGTCTGCAATGCAGGTGAGTTCTTTATCTTTTTTGTCGACGAGATAGTCGTACAGCTCAGGAGATTTGGGTTGGATGCTTGCAATGCGCTCTTCCGGGGTCAGTACGCGCCAGATTTCAACCAGAACAGTCAACGCATCATACTTCGTCTGTAGCGCTTCGACGTGAGCGGCGATGGTATCGACCTGCTGAAGTTTCGCCTCAGTCTCTGCGCTCAAATCAAAGTCATGCGTCTCAAGAAGTTTTCGCATTCCAACGATTAAGCGACGAACATTGTTTTCTTGAAGAACAGATTCGAGATGGTCTCTGACATCACGAATGACCGGGAAAAACTGTCGTTTGATCTCTTTCTCGATACCACTTGAAACGCGTTTATCTAGACGCCGATTGGCCTCTTTGACAAAGGTCACACCGAATTCTTCGGCGGCATCGAAAACTTCTTTTTCGCTAGCGCCTCGAGCCGGCCACTTGAAGCGAGAAGAAATGCTGCTCAAAAGATTCAATGTGAGCGTCGATTGCTCATCGAGCATTTCATCGGCATTACTCAACGTCGCCGCACTATCTTTTCTGGTCTCGCCAATAGCTGCAGAAACGTAGATCGTATTCTGAAATTCCGTCTGCGTGAAAAGTTCCGAATTTGAATAGAGTTTGCCGCCGATGCGACGCCCGAGACTGGAAAGACTCTTTCGTTCTGTCTTTTGCCCGAGTTCAATCATTGTTCTTGCGAGTCTCAGGACGACGGCCGTGTTTCCTTCGCCAGTCCAACTCAAACGAGTCGGATCGACGCCGCCAACCATCATCTTTAGTTCCGGATCCGCATTGCCTTGAGAGAAATCGGTACGAGCTTCTTTGTATTCGCGCTCAGTTCGGTTCGGCGCACACGCCGTCATTACAAAGAGCAACGCAACGAGCCCTAGAAACGTCGCTGAGAGTCCGAGAAAAGTCTTTAAGTCATGTTTGAACGTCGCGTACTTTGTCATTTGCAATGCCTTTTAGAAGAACAGAGTGAGCCATATTTCGTGAATGGTCTGTCTCTCGATATTGAGACCACGGATCGTGTCTGAGTATTCGTAGCTGATCATGGCCGGAAGCCATGCTTCCTTACGCTGATAAGCCGTCGTTGAATCGTAAGTTAAGCCCAAACGCATCCGATGCGCTTCTGAGTTGGTGTCTTTTGAAAGCAAATCGTATTTTGAGCTCTTCGAACCTGTGTACTGATCGGCGAGCTTCTGACTGACTTCGTATGCCGCACCGGCGAACCATCTATTAATGACTTCGAGCGAAAAGCCACTTCCAATCGTGATGGTATCGCCAACTTTGCGACGCACGTCTTCTTTCGTGTCAGCATCTGGAAGCGTGTCTTTCTCGTTTTTCGGTACCCGCTTCACCACCGAGTTTTCGAGATTGAAACGATAGGCAGCTTTCGCCGAGAGACGCAGTCGATTGAACAATTGGTAATTCGCGATGGCCGCCTCCTCAATGTACGTTTGACCGAACATCGCAAGATCAGCGAGATCATCCGGATCGTCTCCGGGACCTGTTGGCAGATTGAGAAGCGTGCGCGATAGAACCGAAAATCTTGAATTCGAATAAACGCGGTAAAGGTTTGCAAGCTGTACGTCACCGATGATGGTTTCGTCTCGCGACTCAAGCGGCTTGTAACCCTTCGTACTCAGCTCAGTACGCGCACGATCCGTAAGATCGACACCTTCAAGTTCATCAAAGGCCTCGTCGAGCTCTGGGGATACACCATAGACTTGCGAACGAATAGACGAGAGATTTGAACCACTACTCGAAATTTGAATGTCATTTTTGTATTCAACGATCGGAAGTCCAACTGCAACCGTCCACTTCGAAGTGATGCCGTAGGCATGAAGTGGCGCCATATAGCGAACATCAGGTCGAGTATCGATCTTCAACGTTCCGAGATTCAGCGCGCTTCCCATCTCTTGTTTGCCGAACTGATTCAGTACTTCGACGAGTTGTTTTATGCGCGGTTCAACGGAAGAAAGCGTGTTCGAGTCGAATTCCATCGAATAGTGATCAGAGAGTGAAACCAGAGAGCCGTTGGAAACGTAACGTTCACCAACGCCGCTAATGGTGCCCATGCGAAGCTGTGGAGAATTGATTCTTGCCGGAAGAGTCGTCGTTGAGTCGAGAGACAATGCAATCGAAGGAGATGCGATGATCAATGCGGCAATTGCATAAAAACCGAGCCGTGCTCCCCGCATCTCTTTCCCCCCAAAGGTCAACGGGAGGAAGTGTTAGCTAAGATCGAGCCACTTTATGTTCGGCCCAAACTGTGACCACATCGAGTTGACGAAATCGGCGTGCAAACTCTACTTGTAAGATTTGCTTCGGGCCAAAACCCGGGGTCAAACTGGCTTCGGAATACGCCCAGAAAGTGCTAGGATCGGCCCACATTCTTACAGAATTCGATCGAGGTTTTCTTGTCTCTCGCTTGTTCTTACGCCGCTGTTTGTGCCGGCTGTGACTATCTGAATATGCCGCTCTCAGAACAGCGTGAAATCAAAGTACGTTTTCTAAAGAACGTCCTTCAAAGTGAACTTTCGAATGCGGAACTTCCGGAAATTCGCTGGCGATCGATTGCTGACGGTGGTCTTCGCGATCGCGTCGATTTGATGATCGATAGAAGGTCTGGAGACTACAAAGTCGGTCTCTTCGATCGCTTCAAAACGGGTCTTGTCGATCTTCAAGGATGTCCACAGCTTTCTCCAGATCTCGAGGCTTGGCTCAAAGACTTCAGAGCAATCCGTTTTCCGATCGATCGAGGATCGATTCGTCTTCGCGTTTCGCCGACAGGAAAACGCGGAGTATGGCTCGATTTTGCCAACGTCGACATCAAAACACTTCTCGATGAACGAACGACTCTTGATCGATTGCGCGAGATGGCCACGGTAGAAATCGGACAGAAAAGAAAACGTCTTGGTGAAATCGGTGGTCAGCTCAAGCTCACCGATCCCGTTCTCGATCACTGGTTCGACACATACTCAGAAGAAAAATCGATTCCTTTGTACTGCACCATCGGTAGCTTCACTCAACCAGGTTTCAAAGCGAATCAAGCCCTGATCGAAGAGGTCATGGCGCTCGCGAAAAAAACGCGCGCGGAAAGAGCCACAGAGTTCGGCTCCGGAATCGGAAATTTCACTCTTCCGTTGGCTATGGCTGTTGGCGAGGTTGAAGCATTCGAAGTCGACGAACTCGCTCTCGAGGGCTTGAAGAAATCTCTCGTAGAGCAAAGCTTAGAAGCGAAAGTACAAATCCATTCCGGAAATTTCCAAGGCGCTAAAGCAGATGCCGTCGTATTCGAAGACAAAGATCTCATTTTCGTCGA
>DATLHP010000110.1:0-3033 GCA_035539835.1 Bdellovibrionales bacterium | reverse complement strand
TTTTTTCTGTACGCGGTAATTTCAAAGAAGCATGAGGTCCAATGAGTTGGCAGCGATCACCAGCATTGATCTTGCGCGCCCACTGCGAACCGGGCCCGTTCCCGTGCAAGTAAGCTAAGACACCGAGCCTGCCATTTTCTTGATTGATTGATAGGGGAGTGTAGGTTCGCATCAGCCAATCACCGATATTGATCTGAACCTTCTCTCCGATTTGCAGATCTCTTTTTTTGAAGAGTTCGGCTTCGATGTCGATAAAACGAAAGTTTTCAGAAACGTCGATCACACTCGCGACTCGAGCATCCAATGTCAGGTGTGGCCCGACAAGACTTAAGACAGTTTGCTTGAGCGCAGACATATTAGTCTCTTCCTCTTCGGTGCAAGTCTTCGCGTAATTTCATCCGTTCTTCATCGGACATGTGTTTCCAAAAGTGCCGATGCATTCCGTGATGGCGTCCATGGCAGTGTCTGTGCCCCATGCCGACGAGAACTTTGGCTAGAATCATCAATCCCAAAGCCTGAAGATAAGAAACGACAGGGCCCTGAAAGAGGTCCGGAATCAAAGCGTTCCACAGCAGCATGACAATGGCTGCCTTGGCGAAAATAAAGAGCAAGATCAGTGGCGCTTTCCAAAAACGGCGGCGTCCACCCCAGGGGCCACGATGCTTGTAATGGTGATGAGTTTCAGAGTTCATCATAGATCTCCTTCAAGTATTCACGTAGGGCCAAAACCGCATAACGTTTGCGAGATAAAAGTGTGTTCACGCTCACGCCAGTTTGGGCCGAAATTTCTTCGAAACTTTTTCCTTCCAACTCGTGTTGGACGAAAACATCTTTTTGCTCAGGCGGAATCGACTCGAGCGCGGTGACGATCTGTAATCGAAGTTCGGCACGCATCGAGTTCATCTCAGGATCGTCAGAGTCGATCGCGTCCGGCTGTTCTTCGACGAACAGACGATAGTCGTCTTGAGTTTTTCGTCGCCGAAAACGATCAAGCACCTTGTTTCGAGCAACGGTCGTCAGCCAGGCTCCGACTGTTTCGATCGCTGTGTCGATCTCGTAGACCTCAACGAACTCGGCAAAGACATCTTGGGCGACCTCTTCAGCTTCGCTCTGATTTTGGATCATCCGCTGGATAAAGGATAAAAGCCGGCCGCGCTGACGCTCTACCGTCGCAGTCAGTACCTGCTCGCGATCTATCGCTTTATCAGAGCTCATATAGGTATGACGTTCCGGTCGCGGAAATATTGTTTAAAACATCGCTGTAACAAAGATCTTTCGAGAGTGCGGGGCATGACGGTGCTCAAAAAGATACACTCCTTGCCAGGTGCCCAGTTTGAGCCGACCGCTTGTTAAAGGCAGGGTGAGGGATACCGGCAGGAGGCTCGCCTTCAGATGCGACACCGTATCGTCGGGGCCTTCAACCGTATGCCGATGCCAGTTTTGGCCTTCAGGAGCGAGGCGGTTAAAGAATTCTTCGAGGTCGGCTTTCGCCGTTGGATCCGAGTTCTCTTGTATCAAGAGCGAAGCCGAAGTGTGCAGGATATGCAGGTGAACGAGTCCTGCTTCGTTTCCTTTCAAAAGCGAGCCCAGTGCCTTTTCGATGGCATCGTCGATGCGGACCAAGCCTTGGCCTCTGGTTTGTACATTTATCTCGGTTTGCAGAGTCACTTTGAACATCCTCTTGTGAGTGTCGCTCGGATCATGCGAAATAGTGGAACACACAATGGAAGCAAATCAAGGCCATGAATTCTATCTCGTTATAACGCCGGGATTCGAGCAGCTTGCACTGCAAGAGCTCGAACGCTGGCGCGTGCCTTTGCTTGCGCCGCCACAAGTCGAGCGCGGTGGCCTCACCTTGAATCTTGAGTCTTTAGCGCGCGGGTACGCTCTCAATCAGTATCTGAAAATTCCAACCCGCATTCTTTTACGTGTGGGTCGTTTTGGATGCCGTGATTTTCCGAAACTCTTTAAAAAGGCGAGTCAGGTGCCTTGGGAGAATTGGTTCTCTGACGACACGATTTTGACATTTCAGGCGAGCTCCCATGCTTCACGCCTTTTCGTCAAAAAAAGAATCGAGACGACCTGTGAAGAGGCGCGTGAGCGGCATTTGAAAAATCGAGGGGCGCCGAAAAACCCGACAGGGCGAGAGCAAAAAATTCTTGTTCGATTGGACGATGATGTCTGCACATTGAGCCTCGATACGTCGGGCGATCTTTTGCACAAGCGCGGCCTGCGCCCGTTGTCTTCTGATGCGCCAATTCGAGAGACGATGGCTTCTGCAGTTCTGCAATTCCTTGAGGGCTTGAAGGGGAACTCATCGAACGTTGAACTCGTAGATCCAATGATGGGTGGCGGAACATTTTTTCTCGAGGCAGCACTTCTCGACCAGGTGATTTCATCGCGCGAGTATGCCTTTGAGAGTTTTGCGGGTGTAGAGAAAACCACACCGACTGCAACCAGAGATTCAAGTGTGCATTTTCTAGCTTTTCGTGGACTCGAAGTGAGTGAGAAGACGATTGCCGCTGCTCGCGAGAATTTATCCGATGTGGCGATTGAACTGCAGACGACTTGCGCCGATATCTTCGAAGCCGACCCTCAGCTTTCGAATGCGCCGAAGTGGCTTGTCACCAACCCACCTTACGGCGAGCGTTTGAAGATTTCGGTCCCGCTCTCTCGCTATTATGCCGATCTCTTCGAATCCTGCGAACGTGTGTTTGCACCGGCTCTGGCTTGCTTCATTCTTCCCGAGAAAGCTCGTCCGCTTTCGCTGGCGGTTCCGAAGCAATGGAAGCGAACAGCAGATCTAGCGTTTTCAAACGGCGGCCTTGCGGTCCGGGCGGTTGTTTACGAACGTAAACATTGACGAGACGTCTTGTCTCACTCGTCTGTTTTATTCTGTACCTAAAGCGCCTCGAAATAGACTTTGCCTTTTGTCTCACCTAAGAGTCGAGAGGTGAGGTGATGCGATGGCATTTTCGAATCGATTCCGTTCCGTTGTTTTCGGAGTTTTGCTCATAGCTCTCGTAGGATGTG
>DATLHP010000109.1:0-2362 GCA_035539835.1 Bdellovibrionales bacterium | reverse complement strand
GCTTTCTATGATCGGAGCCGGCCTTGAGCGCCTGTCGGTCGAGCTTCGTCATTTGCAACGAACTGAGATCGGAGAAGTCGTCGAAGGGTTCTCGAAAGGCCAAAAGGGTTCGAGTGCGATGCCGCACAAAAAGAATCCGATCTCTGCTGAGAACGTAACGGGGCACGCGCGTTTGTTGCGCTCATATGCGCAAGCGGCGATGGAAGACATCGCTCTTTGGCACGAGCGTGATATTTCACATTCGGCCGTTGAGCGCGTGATTTTTCCGGATGCCTTTATCGTTTGCGACTACGCACTGGATCGAGTTGTGAAGCTTGTCGAGGGTCTCGAGGTGAACGAGAAACGCATGCTTCAAAACTTGAATCTCTCGCAAGGTCAGCTTTTCAGTTCACATTTGTTGTTGGCCCTCGTTGAAAAAGGACTTTCTCGCGAAGACGCCTACGCTCACGTGCAACGTCTGAGTCATCAAATGAAACCCGGCTCGCATTTGCGAGACGAGGCTCTCAGAGACAAACAGGTCGCTCTGATTCTGAGCGAAGAGGAAGTCGATAAGGTTTTCAAAGGCGTTCGTCATAAAAATGCGATTCGCGATGCAATGAAACGTGCTGGTGTTCTTAATGGAGCTTCTAAAAACAAGAAGGGACGCTCATGATGGCCAACGAATGGGTGAAGGGTCAGATGATTTACGAAGGAAAAGCAAAACGGCTTTTCTCTGTTCAGGATCAGCCGAATCGTCTGATTCAAGAGTTCAAAGACAGCCTCACAGCATTCAATGCCCTCAAAAAAGGAAGCTTTGAGCAAAAAGGAAAACTCAATCGCGATATCACGTCGTTGGTTTTCCGCTTCCTGCAAAAACGTGGAATCGAAAGTCATCGTGTTGCTGATGTCGGCGAGACAGAAATGCTCACCGAGAAGCTTGAGATGCTGAAGCTGGAAGTCGTCGTTCGGAATATCCTAGCTGGATCGACGGCAAAGAAGTTCGCCTTCGAAGAAGGAACTCCTCTCGGAAAGCCCCTGGTTGAGTTCTATTACAAAGACGACGCTTTGGCAGATCCATTCATTTCTGATGAGCAGGCTCTGATGTTGAAGATCGTTCGCGAGCAATCTGAGCTGACTGAGATCAAATCAATTGCATTGAAGGTGAACGAGGGGCTTAGAGAGTTCTTTGGCGCTGTTGGCTTAGAACTTGTCGATTTCAAAATCGAACTCGGCCGTACGAGCTCAGGGAAAACCGTACTCGCTGACGAGATCACACCTGATAGCTGCCGTTTGTGGGATAAGCAAACCGGTGAGCGCATGGACAAAGATCGATTCCGCCGAGATCTCGGCAACGTCAAAGAATCTTATGAAGAAGTCGCTCGTCGCTTGAAAGAACGCTGGGAGAAGCAGTTATGAAAATCGGTGTGAAGGTCATGCCTCGCAATGAAGTATTGGACACGCAAGGCCGCGCAGTTGAGGGAACTCTTCGCAATCACGGCAAGAAAGTGACCGCCTGCCAGGTTGGTCGTTACGTGATTCTCGATCTCCCGGAAACAGATGGTGAGCGCGCACTCGCGCAAGCGAAAGAAATGGCGCAAATGGTTTTGCACAATCCACTGATTGAAACATTCGAGTTGGAAAAGCTATGAGCGGGCCCGTTGGCGTTTTGAGATTTCCAGGTACGAACTGCGATCGCGATGTTTTCGAAGCGGTCGAAGGTCGCGACCTGAAGGCCGAGTGGTTGTGGCATGCGGATCGCTTCGATGCGAAAAAATATCGCGCGCTCCTACTTCCTGGTGGTTTTTCGTACGGAGACTATCTTCGGGCGGGTGCACTGGCTGCGCGCGCGCCGGCGATGGACTCGGTTCGTGAGGCTGCGAAAGCCGGAGTCCCAGTTCTCGGGATCTGCAACGGATTTCAAATTCTCTGCGAAGCAGGACTGCTTCCAGGAGTATTGATTCGCAATCGAGGTCTTCGTTTCATCGACGATTGGGTCGAGTTGAAACTCGAAAGTCAGAACCCAGTTTTCGCAGCGAAAATGATGCCGGGAACGAAAGTGAATCTTCCGATTGCACACGCCGATGGTCGCTTCTACGCAGAGGGCGACGATCTAAAGATGCTTCAAGATCGCGGACAGGTCTGGTGGTCCTACTTGGACAACCCGAACGGCGCGATCGCAAACATCGCAGGCGTAATGAACGAAAAGAAAAACGTAGCAGCGTTGATGCCGCACCCAGAACGAGCAATGTACGACTGGATGGGCGGCACCGACGGCCGCACCTTCTTCGAAATCTAGAAGGTACCAGCTCGCTTTTTGGCCCGAGGCGCGTCATGCATGACGCGCCTCGGGCCAAAAAGCGAGCTGGTACCTTCTAGATTTCGA
>DATLHP010000108.1:0-2968 GCA_035539835.1 Bdellovibrionales bacterium | reverse complement strand
TGATAGTGCGTCGCAAAGAATGTCATCGAACCGCGATGATCGAGCAAGAATTCGAGAATCGCTTGAGCGAGGCTCATTCCATCGTACGTGCTGGTGCCGCGACCGACTTCGTCCAAAACGACGAGTGAATTTTCGGTCACCGATTCGAGCATCTCGGCCGTTTCTTTCATTTCGACCATGAACGTCGAAAGGCCTTCGGCCAAGAAGTCGCTCGCGCCGATTCGCGTGAAGATGCGATCGAAGATTGGAAGCTTGGCTTCCTTTGCGGGAACAAAACTTCCCGCCTGAGCCAAGATCGCAGCAATCGCCACTTGTCGCATGAGCGTCGACTTACCAGCCATGTTCGGCCCAGTGAGAAGCAAACAACCTTTGCGCGGGAGTGATATATCGTTGGCAACGAACGGAAGAGAAAGCGCCTGCTCGATCACTGGGTGACGGCTGGCTTTGAGTTCAAGGCTGCCACCTGTCATAAACTGCGGACGCACGTAGTTCTCTTCGATCGCCAGATGCGCAAGACCCGAAAGAACATCGAGTTCAGCCCAGCTATTTGCGAGCTTCAAGAGAGCCTGGCTTTGCTTCAAGCAGCGCTCAACGAGCTTGTTGAAGATCGTCATCTCAAGCTCGATCCGTTTCGACTGCGCTGTAAGAACTTTGCTTTCGAGCTCCGCAAGTTCTTTCGTCAGATAGCGCTCAGCATTGGCGAGAGTTTGTTTTCTCTCATACCGATCGGTCGGGACCTTGTCTTTGTGTGTATTCGTGATTTCGATGTAGTAGCCGAACACGTTATTGAAGCGAACTTTGAGAGACGTAATGCCCGTTGCTTCTTTTTCACGTGCTTCGAGTTCCATGACGAGCTGATGAGCGTTGGTCGAGAGCGTGATCAACTCGTCGAGTTCTTTTGATACGCCTTCGCGAATGATGCCGCCGTTTTTAATCTGTGCTGGCAGTTCTTCGTTCAATGTCTTGAGGATTTCTGCGCTGGTCTCTTGCGCTGTTGCGATTAAGTCCGGCGACCATTCGTGATTCTTTGCAATCGCGCTCGCCTCGAGCCCCGCACGCAAACTCTCAGCCATGGCGATGAGATCGCGCGGATGACATGATGGATTTCCGAGTTTGCCAAGTCGACGCTGAATATCACCAAGGCCGCCGAGAACTGAACGCAGCTCTTTCAAGCGATCAGATGCATCGGCCCATTCTTGAACTTTTCCGAGACGACGCTCAATCGCTGGTTGTGATGCGAGAGGGAATTGAATCCATTGCTTCAAAAGCCGCGAGCCGCTTGAAGTTTTACAACGATCGATCGCATGGAAGAGAGTTCCTTGAGTGTCACCTTTGTAAGTCGAAAACACTTCAAGGTGACGAAGCACCATCGCTGGCAGCTCCATACGATCAGCAAGTTCGCGGCGTTCAAACGGAGTGATCGTTTCAAGAACCTTCTCGCCTTGCATGTGGACAGCGTAACCAAGAAGACGACGTGCCGAGTCTGGCCAATCGCGAACAGCGGGGCCAAGACCATCATGAATCGTCACCAGGCGATCAGAATGTTCGACATGATCCCGGCTCGAAATGATGAGCTCAACCGGATTCAGAGAATCGATGAGCTTCGCTCGGCGTTTTGAATCGCTGACATGAAAGTAAAACGCCTCGCCGGTCGTCGTATCCATGAACGACACAGATTGCTGATCAAAGCTCGCAAGATAGTTCGGAGTTAGGCTATCCAGTGTGTCTGGGTCGTAGACGACACCTGGTGAAAGAATACGAGTGACCGCGCGCTTAACGAGACCTTTTGCAAACTTCGGGTCTTCGACTTGATCGCAGATCGCTACTTTGAATCCGTGCGCGAGAAGCTTGTTGATCGAATTCGCGATCGAGTGGTGCGGAACTCCGCACATTGGCGTTTGCTCAGCCGAGTTTTTGTTTCGTGAAGTGAGTGCGATGCCAAGAACTGGAGCTGCAATCTCAGCGTCGCGGTGGAACATCTCGAAGAAGTCGCCCATGCGGAACAAGAGAACCTTGTCTTCATGCGCCGCCTTCACATCCCAGTATTGAGCCATCAGAGGCGTTAGCTTGGCTCCCGCAG
The DNA here is from genome assembly GCA_035539835.1 of Bdellovibrionales bacterium. Lineage (GTDB taxonomy): Bacteria > Bdellovibrionota > Bdellovibrionia > Bdellovibrionales > JAMPXM01 > DATLHP01. The sequence goes on along the minus strand of DATLHP010000108.1, from coordinate 888 downwards.
CAGGAGCTGGTTTGCTCTTGTCGGATGCTGAATTATTAAGCATGGCTCCTGCACCATTTCCGGCCTGGACAGACGTCGTGTTTTGCATGTCTCAGCGCTAACTCGACACCCAAAGTAGGTCAACATGATGAGTGAGGTTTTGCCGAACAATTAAGCAGCATGCTTCCATCATCTGGCCCTGTTCAATGTAACCTCTTGAGACCTGATATTTGAACGATCCTCCCCATGGAAAGGCGGATGATTTTGAAACGCCCATTTTACTGTTTGGCCTCTATGTCGTTGGTTGCAGGATGCACCCTTCTCACTCTTGTAGCCCATGCCAAAAGTGCCACTTCCCCAAAGGCATTTAAACTGGCGGGCGAACTTCTTCCTACAGCTCAAAAGCTTGAATTCAACGACGCCGGAGAACTCGCTTTCGCCAAGAGTAAATGGACTCGCGAAGTCGAAGGAAAAGACACCGAGCTTTTCACAGCGGTCGGCCCCGTTCAGGGCCGCGTTGCCGTTTTGAGAGGGAAAGATGGTAAAACCGAGTCGCTGACCGCTTACAAACTCGGCGCTGCTCCCGACAAAACAGCCGCGCCTTCTGAAGAAGAAGCATCGACGATGTTCTTCGAAAAGGATCAGCTTTCCGCATACAGCACTTGCGAAGAGCGCACAGGCGAGCCCGCAATCGGCCGAATTTGCGTCACCGCGACGCCAAAACTTTGCAAAGCACTGAAGGCCGGAAAAGGTGTTGCGCCAGAAGTTTTGAAAGAGATGGACACGTATGAAATGCGTGGACTTGCGATCCTGCTCACTTTGCGCGGAAGCGATCATCAACTCGACAACGTGGTCCGCACCGGAAATCGTTTGGGCTTGAAGAGCGCTTTGCAAACCACAAAGGGCCAA
>DATLHP010000107.1:0-1902 GCA_035539835.1 Bdellovibrionales bacterium | reverse complement strand
GCCGACCCGAATCGACAACAGCATCACCTACCACAAGCGATAAATGAAACGAGGCTCGCCCAGGCAACTGGGCGAGCTCACTCTTTAGTGCAAAACCTGATCGCCAATCACTCGCCTCAGCTCTTCGTTGTCGATTGGCTTCGTCAAATGGGCATCACAGCCCGCGGCTCGGGTTTTCTCGCGCTCTTCTTTCATTGCATGCGCCGTGAGAGCGACGATGGGTTTTTCAAATCCGGCTCGTCGTAAACTGCGGGTGGCCTCATAACCGTCCATGACCGGCATCTGGATATCCATCAAAATGATATCGAAAGGCTCTTTGAGTGCAGACTGAACTGCTTCTTCTCCGTTGTCTGCCGTTTGAACTTTCGCGCCCGCTTTTTCGAGCACCCTCTGCACCATGATCCGGTTGTCTGGAGAATCGTCAGCTAGCAGAACATTGACGCCGCGAAGGCTTGGCTGGTTCATGCGAGAATCCCGTTGGTCAGCGAGCTCTGACTGGAGTGCAATGGTTGCTCTGAAACAGACCGAGAACGTACTGCCGCGTTCATCGGTGTCTGAGACGATAATATCCCCGCCAAGGGCATTTGCGAGTTTTCGTGAGAGCACTAAGCCGAGTCCGGTTCCACCAAACCGACGGTTCGTGCTGCTGTCGGCTTGCGTGAATGGCTCAAAGAGTTTTTCTTTTTGTTGCGCCGTTAAACCGATTCCGGTGTCTGTTACATCAATACGAATATCAGCAATGCCGTGCACGTTCTTCGAATGAACAGTCACTGTTACTCCGCCCCGCGGTGTGAATTTGACGGCGTTACCAATGATATTGAGAAGAATCTGGCGTAAACGCGCAGGGTCTGAGAGCAGACGCGCTGGAGTTCCTTTGTCAATATTGAGCAGCAGGTACAAGCCCTTGAGCTGCGCGCGCTCTTTAAAGAGCAACGTCACTTCGTCGAGCAGATCGAACAATGAAAATTCAATTGTTTCAATCTCAAGGCGACCCGCTTCGACCTTCGAAAGATCTAAAATGTCGTCGATGATTCGCGTGAGCGAGCGACCATTTCTTGAAATCGTTTCGAGAAACTCGCGTCGATCCTCAAAAGCAAGACTCTGATCCTTAAGAAGATCCGAAAATCCCAAGATCGCTCCGAGTGGCGTGCGAATCTCGTGGCTCATGTTTGCGAGGAATGCCGACTTGATGGCGTTCGCTTGTTCAGCTTCTAATTTCGCTTGTTCAAGACGCTGCTGAGAGAGCTTTTGCTCAGTGATATCTGTGAAAGTTCCCGTTAATGCCAGCGGCTGCCCTTCGTCATCATAGGACGCAACTCCCGTCGCGTGATTCCAAATGATTTCGCCGGAAGGACGCCGAATCCGATATTCTGTATCGAAGAGCGTATGCTCTTTGATCGAACGATTGATCTCATCGATCACCTTGCCTCGATCTTCTTCAACGATGAACTCGATCGTCTTTTCAAAAGAGCCATCGAACGTCGAAAGATCAATTCCCCAGTTTTTTGCGGCGGTGTCACTGAGGTTCACTTTTCCGGTCCGGACGTTATTGTCCCAGAATCCGATGTTTGCGGTCGTCAGTGCCAACGACATTCGCCGTTCGCTCTCGCGTAGTTTGCGCTCACTAACGACAGACTCCGTTGTCTCTGTGCACGTCACAAGCACGCCGACGGGTTTTCCGGTTTCGCCGATGATCGGAGAATAAGAATACGTCCAATAGACTTCTTCAACACGACCATTTCTATAGATCGGAACCATCGCGTTCACGTGCCACGTCGATCCACCTGTCGCCATAACAGTGTCGATTTGAGGACCGATGATGGACCAAATCTCGGGCCAGCAATCGATCGCTCGTTGGCCCATTGCTCTCGGATGCTTACCTATTCCGAAGCTCGGCAAGTA
>DATLHP010000106.1:0-6025 GCA_035539835.1 Bdellovibrionales bacterium | reverse complement strand
AGAAGATATGGCCAGTGATCTGGGCCCTCTTGCGGCTCTGGCGTCAAAACGCGCACGCTCGCGCCCGGAAGCGACTTCAGGAACTCTTGTTCCCACGCCTCATCTCGCTTTTCGACGTCTACAGCTAGAAGATCCTCAATCGTTTGCATGCAGACTTTCTATGTCTTGCGCAAGCCGGAGAGCAAGCTAAACTTGAATGCGTGCAAGCCTCAACGACACGAATACCTTACGACGACAAAAAGAAGTTCTATGCCGAGGTCGCCCTCGAATTGAAGGGCATCGCCGATCCCCTTTGGTATACGTATTTGGCCAACGCCAGCGCGCTCTTGAAGCAACATCTTCCAGATGTGAATTGGGTTGGATTCTATCTTGCCGTCACCAAGGGCAAAGCTTTTGAGCTGGTTCTAGGCCCTTTTCAAGGCCTCCCTGCCTGCGTTCGCATCGATGCAGGAAAGGGCGTTTGCGGCTCTGCCGCCGTTGCCCGCAAGACTTTGCTTGTTGCTGATGTCGATGCTTTTCCAGGCCACATTGCATGTGATTCAGCTTCGCGATCAGAAGTCGTCGTACCGCTCGTTTTAGAAGACCGCTTGCGCGGAGACCGGCTGCTTGGTGTGCTCGATGTCGATTCACCATTGCTTGCACGTTTCGATGAACAAGATCGCAAGGGTCTAGAGGCTCTTGTTGCTGTCATCATTAACGGCACGCAATGGCCTGCCGAATTCAAATAAAAAGGGCGCAATGAAGCGCCCGTTCCTCTCTCAAAATTTCTTTCAATTCTTATTTGTTTGGTTGCGGCGTGATTCGCAGATACGGCTTCACAGCCTTATACCCTTTCGGAAACAGGCGATTGATTTCGGCTTCGTCTTTGAGCGAAGGAACGATGATAACGTCATCACCTTGTTTCCAGTTCGCTGGCGTCGCGACCTTGTGTTGATCCGTGAGTTGCAATGAATCAATCACGCGAAGGACTTCTGCGAAGTTTCGCCCCGTGCTTGCTGGATAAGTGAGAATCAAACGAACTTTGTGGTTCGGATCAATGATGAACACGGAGCGCACCGTGAAAGTGTCGTTCGCGTTCGGATGAATCATGTCATAGAGACCTGAGACCTTTTTGTCCGAATCAGCCAAGAGGGGGAAGTTCAGTGCGCAGCCTTGAGTTTCTTTGATGTCCTTTGCCCATTCGACGTGATCAGCAAGAGGATCAACGCTAAGGCCCATCACTTTTACGTTTCTTTTCTCGAACTCGGGTTTCAAGCGAGCCGCTTCGCCAAGCTCTGTCGTGCACACCGGAGTGAAGTCTTTCGGATGTGAGAACAAAACGACCCAGCTGCTACCAGCCCACTGATAAAAATCGAGTTTTCCTTCAGTTGATTCTTGTTGGAAGTTCGGAGCCACATCACCAATTCGCAAAGCCATCGAAGATCCTCCTTAAGACTTAAGGGGATGAAACTAAACTAAATTCGCGAACCGACCAAAGCAAGCTGCGTCAAAGTCGGGACGTCACTGAGACTTAACATTTGATTCACTGGAAGACTGTTCAGATTCCGCGAATAAAACTCGATGAGCCTGCCTAGAAGTTCTGATCTCTGTCTAGGAGCACAAGATGCGTACTCTGATCTCATTGGCGATATCTGTTCTTACATTTGCGAGTCTAGCTCACGCCGATGAATCGAAGCGTGAGCCAGCAATGCAGGACTTCCAGGACCACAGCGTGATCCAAGAGACCGTTGTCGATCCCACCAAAGGCGCCTGGCACTGGGAAGCCGCATACACAGGCGAGGTCGGTCGTAACATGACGGGCGGCAATCGTGTGGGATCGTTCTTTCTAAGTCTCGCGACTCTGCGGAGCAGTTTCGATCTTGAACCTCTCGCGGGCTGGAAGGGCGCTTCAGCGTTCATCCATCTTCAAGCGACTCATGGCGATGATCCAAGTCAGTTCGTTGGAGACTCACAGCTAACGAGCAATATCGAAGCTCCGGCCGACACTGCAAAACTGTATGAAGCCTGGTTTGAGCAAAAGGGATTCGACGGAAAAGCGTCACTGCTCTTTGGAGTCTACGATTTGAATTCGGAGTTCTACGTCAGCGAACCAGCAGGATTGTTTCTCAACTCCTCGTTCGGAATCGGAACCGAGATCGCCCAAACAGGTCGCGTCTCTATCTTTCCTTCGCCAGGTCTGGGGCTTCGCGTGAAGGCAGAGGTGAATGACGAGTTCTATTTGCAAACCGCGGTTTTCGAGGGAACGGCTGGTGATCCAGATCGAATCCATGGAACGCAAATCAAGTATGACCCTTCCGAAGGACAATACGTCATTATCGAAGCCGCGCAACATAGCGAGAATCATAAATACGCGGTGGGTGGATGGTCATTCACACAACCCGGCCCTGTCGCCAACACCGGCGTTTACATCATCGGAAATCAGAATCTCACAGAGAAGGTCGCAGTCTTTGCTCGCTATGGTACGGCATCTGCCGAAGCCAATCGCTTTCGTTCGAATCTCGGCGCGGGACTCGTGTTCACGGGCCTCCTTCCATCTCGTCCAGAAGATCAGTGTGGTCTAGCGTTCACCTCCGTCAGCAACGGCGATGTCTATGTACAAACATCCAATGCAGCTGGTGTTCCTGTCGATCGCGACGAAACAACGATCGAACTGACTTACCAGATCTCATTGGGTGGCGACGTTTCGGTGCAGCCCGACCTGCAATACGTGATCAATCCTGACACTGATCCGAACCGCGAAAATGCTCTTGTTGCATCACTTCGATTCAGAATCGGTATTGAAGATTAGTTAGAAAATTATTGAGCAAAAGTTAAGTACACCGTTTGACGATCTCTTCACGTTTTCTCGACGGTCCTTATCTAAAGCGATTCCTTGAAGAACCGATCAAGTCAGACGACGACGGGAATAGAAAAGCACATGGACGCATTTGAAATAGAACTAAAAACGTTTTTTCTCCAAGAAGCACAACAGCTGGTCGCCGAGGCAGAACAATACCTTCTTCAGCTCGAAAACAATTCTCATGATGAATCGGTGATCGACGCGATCTTTAGGATCGCTCACAACATCAAAGGCTCGTCGCGCGGCGTAGGCCTCACGGCGATCGGCGACTTCACCCATGTCCTCGAATCTGCTCTTCTGAAGGTAAAGCAGAAGGAAATCCCGATCAACGCCGCGACCGTTGGGCTTCTTCTCGAGTGCAATGACTTCTTGAAGACTTCTGTCGAAACATTGATCGCGAATCATTCAGATGAACGCACGAATCCTGACCTTCTTAGTCGACTCGAAGCCCTCCTTCGCGGCGAAATTCCCGGCGGAACAGCGGCTGTCGAAGAAGCGGCGCCAGCTCCACACTTGCATGTAGTGCCTTCGACTTCGACTCCACCACCGCCGACGGCGGCACCTAAAACTGATGAAAATATTCGTGTCGGTCTAAAGCGCGTCGATGAACTCATTAACGACGTTGGCGAGCTTGTGATCTTGCAGACGGTCCTCATGCAACAACGTCATTTGATTCAGTCACCACTGCTTCAAAACACGATCATGCAGCTCAACAAGATTACGAAAAATATCCAAGACAAGTCGACGAGCCTTCGCATGGTTTCAATGAAGTCGACGTTTCAGAAGATGCAGCGAATCGTTCGCGACACTTCTTCGGCACTTTCGAAAGAAATCAATTTTATTGGCATCGGCGAGGATTCAGAAATCGATAAAACGGTTGCTGATCAAATCAATGATCCACTTGTTCACATCATTCGCAATGCCTGCGATCACGCTCTTGAAACTCCAGAGGCTCGTGTTGCGGCCGGCAAACCAAAAGCCGGAATGATCCAGCTTGCCGCCTATCATAAGGGCGGAAGCATGGTGATCGAAGTTCGGGACGACGGAAAAGGTCTGAACGTAGAAGTCATTCGTCGCAAAGCGATCGAAAAAGGTCTGATCAAAGAAGACTCGACGATGTCTGATGGCGAAATCCACCGTCTGATTTTCCATCCGGGATTTTCGACAAAAACAGAGATCACAGATCTTTCTGGTCGCGGCGTCGGTCTCGACGTGGTTAAGACCAATGTTGAAAGACTGAAGGGACAAATCGAGATCGAGACTTCTGTGGGTATCGGAACGACATTTAGAATCGTTCTTCCACTGACTCTCGCCATCATCGACGGCATGGTTCTCAGAATCAATGGCGACGAACGGTACGTTCTGCCTTCGAATCAAGTCGTCGAAGTTGTTCAACCTGAGTCAGCGGATGTCGAGTGCATTGCCGATCGCGATGATGTTCTCAAACTTCGTGGCGAGACGTTGCCACTCTTCAAGCTCGATGCAGTTCTCGGTCGGTCGAAGTCAAAGCGCCCAGCAACTTCATCTGTTGCCATCATTGGCCACACCGGAACAATGCGATTCGCACTCCTCACTGACGAAGTCATTGGGAAGCAACAGATCGTCATCAAACAACTCGGGCAAGACATGGCTCGAGTCCGAGGCATTAGCGGCGGCGCCATTCTGGGCGACGGACGCGCCGCACTCATTCTTGATTTAAACGAAATCGTACAAGCGAGGTAACATGGAAAGCAGCAACCCTAAGCAAGCAGCAGTCTCATCGATAAGGCATCTCTGCTTCTCTCTTGGAGAAGAAGAATATGCTGTTCCGTTGGCTCACGTCAGAGAAGTCATCGAACTTCCCGAAGTGACTCCAATGCCACATTCACCAGCCCACTATCGTGGAATCATGAACCTCCGCGGTCAGATTCTTTCGATCATTGATCTTCGTTTGAAGATCAAAGGCTCAAAGCAAGAGGCAAGCAACACCTCGGCCGTGATCATTCTTGATTTCGAGTCATTCTTTGTCGGTGTCGTCGTCAGCTCGGTCAATCGAGTGGTGCCTTTTGAGGTCGACGAAATCAAAGAACCGCCGCGCCTCGAAAATTCGCACAAGCTCGACTACATCGGTGGAGTCGTTCAGCGAGACAAGAAACTGATTTTGGTCCTCGACGTCGCGAAAGCTCTGAACGTCGAAGACCTTCGTGCCATTCAAACTCATTCGACTGTGAAAGCAGCATAATTAGAACCCTGGGGAGGGATTGATCTTATGTTCGAGACATGGAGCCTTAGAAAGAAATTATTGACCTCGTTTGCTCTTACCAGCGCGTTCTTGCTCGCAGTCGGAGGATTCGGATTTTATCAACTGCAATCGGTTGTTGGTGTCTATTCAAAAATTGCTGACACGAATATGCCGAACCTTATCAATATCTACAGCCTTCGGGTCTCCGCAAATAGAATTGCGACCGAGTTGGCTAACTTGCGCCAAGAAGATCTTTCTGCGCAAGAATACGCAGCCATCAAAAAGAATATCGAAGCCGAGCACGGCAAGATCGAAGAACGCGTTAAAGAATATTTGGCACTCGAATTCTTCCCGGGAGAAGAGGCTATCTGGAAAGATGTGGAGAAAGAACTCAACATCTCGCTCGCGACTAGCGTCAAGCTTGTCGCTGATTCGGCGGATCTCACGAGGGATCCAAACAAGCAAGCGGCAAAAAACGTGGCGATCGACGAGTACTTTGTACAGCTTGGTACTCTGATCAAAAATCTTTCGGTTCTTTGTGACTTTCACAGGGCTGAAGCGAAAGCGAGCTCTGAAACCGCGGTTACATCTGCAAATCGCGCATCGCTTCTCTCAACCATCTTTGTCGTTATTGGTCTCTGTGCAAGTATGATTCTCGGTCTTGTATTGGCGAAAAGCCTCTCGACGATCTTGATGAACTTGACGGCCCGCCTCTCGTCGGGTGCTGACGAAGTGGCGTCTGCAGCGACTCAAATTTCTTCAACAAGCGAAGAACTCTCTTCTGCAACGACCGAACAGGCCGCAGCATTGCAAGAGACGGCAGCTTCAGTCGAAGAAATGAGCGCGATGATCAAGAAGAGCGCCGACAATTCGTCGAGCGCGAATGACCTCTCTCAGTCGAGTCGCCAAGCCGCTCAGCGCGGTAAGACGACAGTCGAAGAGATGATCACCGCTATCAACGAAAT
>DATLHP010000105.1:0-7151 GCA_035539835.1 Bdellovibrionales bacterium | reverse complement strand
CCATCCTCCTCCGCCACCCCAACCAGAGTAGCGTGATGCGCGACTAAGACGGCGTCCACCAGGAAGGAACGCGCGACCAAAGACAATAAAGAAGACGACGAGAATGACGATCCAATTCAATGAAACGCCACGCTCTCCACTTCGAGCACGACGAGACGAAACTCGCTCACCGAAAAGCTCACGTGGATCTACCGTCGGATCTGTTTTTTGAATGATGCGAATGGCGCCCATGACGACGCCTTCATCGAAGTTACCGGTGCGAAATGCGGGCGCAACGACATCATCGATAATGCGCTTTGAATCCGCGTCAGTGAGTGTGCCTTCAAGACCTTGTCCGACCTCGATACGCATCTTGCGATCGGTTTTGGAAATCAAAAACAAAACACCGTTGTCTTCTTTTCCTGTACCGAGCTTCCAAGTGTCAGTGACCTTAATGGAGGCTTGCTCGATTTCTTCTCCGCCGAGAGAATCGACAGTGAGAATATTGATTTGGCTACCACCGCGCTCTTTTAAACGACGAAACGCTCCGTCGAGAACATTTTCAGCTTCGCCAGAGAGCATCCCTGCTTGATCCACAACAGGTCCCGTCAGCGGAGGTACGATGAACTCCGCAAACGCGACGAGTGGAATAAAGAGGACAGCGAGAGCGAATCCGCGCATTACATTTCTACTTTTGGAGCTTCTTGAATCGTCTGCGGCAGATCAGTTCCGAATTGCGGCATCTTCTCGTAGTGGAAGAAGAGTGAATTCGTGATGCTCGTCGGGAAAACCGAAACGAGGTTGTTGAAGCCCTGAATCTGCTCGATGTAGCGCTGACGCGCGATCGTGATGCGGTTTTCAGTGCCTTCGAGCTGCGCTTGCAGATCTCTGAAGTTCTGATTCGCTTTCAGATCGGGATAGTTCTCAGACACCATCAAAAGTTTTCCGAGCGCTTGCGAGAGCTGACCTTGCGCATTGCTGAACGCTTGAATTTGCTCTGGCGTTGCTTTCGCCGGATCGAGATTGATGCTCGTTGCTTTCGCGCGAGCCTCAGTGACGTCAGTCAAAGTCTGCTGCTCGTGCTTTGCGTAGCCTTTTACGACGTTCACCAGATTCGGAATCAAATCAGCACGACGCTTGTATTGGTTTTGCACTTCAGCGAGCGCGGCTTCGACGCCGTTCTTTGATTGCGGAATACTTTGCACGCCGCATCCAGTGAGAAACGCCATCAGAACCAAAGAAAGAACAAAACGGATCGACATTATTCAGGCCTCCTCAAGATCGATTGGGAGCAATATAGGGTCGAATGTGTTACTTGCATAGCTTAAAAGGTGAGACAGAAGGGAACGACATGGGCGTTGAGATGAGTGTAGTTTATCAAGGCGAGAAACATTGCGAGTTAACGCACGGCCCATCAGGCTCACTGATCGAAACCGACGCGCCGAGAGACAATGCGGGTCGCGGCGAACGCTTTTCGCCCACCGATCTTGTCGGCGCAGCACTTGCTAGTTGTGTTCTCACCACGATGGCGATCTTAGGCGAACGAAACGGTCTCGATTTGCGCGGAATGAAAGCACGCGTATTAAAAGAGATGATCCCGAACCCACGCAAGATTGCGCGACTTCCTGTCGACGTCGATATGCCAGCAGGACTTGCGCCGGAAGATCGCAAGAAGCTCGAAGCAGCGGCACACACTTGCCCTGTTCATCGCAGCCTTGCGAGCGACGTCGATGCACCAATCACTTTCAATTATCCGGATTGATCGAAGGTACGCTTTTCTTCTTTGCGGCTCAGGCACTGAATCAAAAAGTCTGAAACTTTTCGGTGCTGATCGAAGACCATTGCGTGTCCACAGTCAGAAACTTGAATGAGTTCAGAGTGCGGAATGAGCTCGTAAAGATAAGTTGCCGAATCCATCGAGAAGATACGGTCATCCATTCCTTGAAGAATCGAAACTGGTGTCCTCGCTCCCGCAAGACGATGCTCCCACTCACTCCAGTTGAGCTCTCGGGCGCCGCGAGCATGAGCATTCAAAAGAAACGGCATCTTTGGTTGCTTCATCACGAGATAAGCCAGATCGAGATAGAACGTATCGAGCAAACGATCATTCAAAAGGTTCTCACGACAGATCGCTTTGTACTGTGATTTGCGCAGGAGCTTGTGACCCAGAAACGATGTCGCCCGAGAGAGATTGAGAGCAAACACGCCTTGGTAAAGGCCCGAGTGCATGTAGTCGAGCGGATTCGGCGGCATCGGATTCAAAAGCACCGCACGCTTCACGCGTGGTCGCCCCATCGCTGCCGCTGCCCAAGCAACTCCGGCACCATACGAGATACCGCAAAGAATTGCCGAATCGATTCCGAGCTGCTTCATGAATTCGTCAACAGCTTCGACATCATCTTCGAGAGAATTCGCGTCCCGATTGATTTCTGAAAATCCCCAGCCCGGAAGATCAAGCGCATACACTTTCGTGTGTTTCGAAAGCGGCGCCATGATACGGGGCCAATCCATAAAAAAGCCACCAAAGCCGTGCAAGAAAATTACTGGCGTTGCCGTCGACGAATGCTCGTTGTCGAGTCCCATCGCCGCATACGAAAGACGTCGACCGTCGATATAAATCGATGGCATCGATGGAGGCGGCGTTAGCACATCACCAGGTTTATGGTTAGCCACAACCGACTTGAGTTCGTGCAGGATTTTTTGGAACTGCTTCATCTCCTTCTATTGAATCAAGAAGGAGACCCTGGCGATAGACAGACTCGACCGACGCCCAGGATAGATCAGAAAGTGTTACTAAAACTCGTCCTTCAAATTCTTCAGGTTCTCGGGAACTTTTTCTCGCTCGAGAACCCACGCCTTCGGAGAGCCCAAAACCTCAACCGCTTTAACATGTGTGAATTCTTTGTCATCGCGAACGACCGCAGAAACTCGACGAACATCGTTGCGGACCGAGTCTTGAATCGCCGTCACACTAAGAACTCGGGCCGGCTTGTCTGTGACAACAACCTGATTTCCCCCTGAGACCTGTACGACTTGCTGACCTCCGGTTTGTTTTACCTCAACAAGGCCGTCGATGGTCACTTGCTCTGTGAGTGCAGCATTGGGATCGTATGAAACATAGAAATCAGTTCCGCGCACGCCGACGACGGCGGAATAAGTTTTGATCTGAAAGCGCGCGCTCGGCTCGCCGGACTTTTCTTTCGTTTTTTCCTTCGAAGGACTGACAAGAGCGCGAAGTTTTCCATAGGTCAGGCTTAGAAGATTCACTTCTTGCTCGCCACTTTTTGAATCTCGTTTGGCATGGGCCGAGATCTCGAAACGAGTTTCTGGCCCGACCGCTACTTTCGAGTCTGCGAAAATCACTTTTGCGCTCGAATCTCTACCCGTAAGCACCACGTCGTCGCAATCCAAGGCCATGACTTTCGACTCTTCGACCTTCATCGCATAGCGAACTTTGTCGTCGGTTGATCGATCTCTTTGTAGACGAAGGACTTCGACCGAACTGCCCTTCACTCCAACGAGTTGTCCACAAACAACGGCGTGAGCTGGTATACATGACAAAGCAGTGAGTACGAGAAACAAAGACTTCATAAAATCATCTCCGTCAGTTTGTCAGCCACAGCCTCGACTGAAATGGATCGATAGCCTTCCAGTTCTTGCGAAAAAATATCGTGCGCGAGATCATTCGGCGGCTGACCAAGAATGTAATGATCTTTCGGTCCGAGTGGTCCCCAAATTTCTGGTCGCGCTCGACCCATCAAGGTCAGAGTCTTTGTGCCACAGCTCGCCGCAATGAACTGCATTGAACTCGTGTTGGTCACCAAAGCTTCGGCGTGATGCACGACATCTTGAAGTTCGCCGATCGTCGCCGGCTGAACAATTGCAAATCGAGAACCCGCTACTTCTCGCAGCCATTCGCTCTCTTGCCCTGAGCCAATCACAGCAATGTGAATTCCCTTCTCAGAGAACGGTGCCTCGATTTTTTCGATCAACGCTTTGAAGCTTGCCGATGGCCAAGCTTTTTCGCGGCGGCTCGAAGTTGGGTTCACCAACACGTACCGGCCCTTCAAAGAAGGTGCGAGCTTCGTCACCGTCTCGTTCAAAGGTGTTTTCGCAGCGGGCAGTCCGTGCTGACGCCACTTCTTTACGAGTTCGCTCGTTGCGATCCAATGGTCGAGAACACATCTGTTTTGAGCCGTCGAACGAAGAAACCTTTGCGCGCCGGAAGTCGCAAACTCCATCAGCAAAAGTGGAACATCTCGCTCGTGAACAAGCGGGTCTTTACCGAAAAATGGCGAAGAATGGGTATAGAGCAACGACGCTAACGATGGTGCCGAGCCAATCCTAGTTTGAACGCCCGCACGGAAAGCTTCCCAAGCATAACGAGTCGAATCGATGTTGGTGTTTACGACGGCATCGAATCCTCTTAGGACCATTCTCAGCTCTTGTGCATTGCCTTCTTGAGCCCAGCCGGCACCCGTGTTGCGATAAATCAGGGCACTAGTTTTACGGCGCTCGATCACAGCAATGCTGTCAATCCAAGGAAAGTGCGAGGCTTGAATAATTTCGAGCCAGAGTCTAGGCCCCACGACCATAACTCGGGCAGCGGGGAAGAATTCATGCATCTCGGCAAGGGATGCAAGGCCGACCAATAGGTCGCCAAGAGCGCCGACTCGAATCCACGCGGCCCGCTTGATAGTGCCGGCCCATTTCGCTTTGTTTTCAGTCATTAGGCTCATGGCTCTTTGCAGTTCCCCTTGTACTTTCCTTCGGCGATGTTACAAAATCGGTCATCGATGTCAAAGCATGACCTGATTCCATTCAATCGCCCGACCCTTCGCGGGAAGGAACACAGCTACCTGCAAGAAGCCCTCGAAAGAGGTCATTTTTCCGGCGATGGGCCATTCACTAAAAAGTGTCATCGCTGGCTCGAAGAAAACCTGAATTGCAAAGCAGCGCTCTTAACTCATTCTTGCACGGCTGCTCTTGAAATGTCGGCCATTCTCTCTGACATCGGGCCTGGCGACGAAGTGATCATGCCGTCGTTCACTTTCGTATCGACGGCAAACGCGATCGCTTTACGTGGAGGCGTGCCTGTTTTCGTGAATGTTCGCCCAGACACGATGAATATCGACGAGAACGAAATCGTTCAAGCCATCACAAAGAAAACCAAAGCGATTTTCGTCGTTCACTACGCTGGCGTTAGTGCCGAGATGGACAAGATTCTCGCGATCGCCAAAGAACACGGCCTCGTCGTTCTTGAAGACGCAGCACAAGGTCTCATGTCGTCTTACAAAGGACGCGCATTGGGAACGATCGGAAGCCTCGGAAGCTTAAGCTTCCATGAAACGAAGAACGTCGTTTCGGGCGAAGGCGGAGCCCTACTGATCAACGATCCAGGCCTCAAAGAACGAGCTGAAATCATCCGCGAAAAAGGAACGAACCGAAGTCAGTTCTTCCGCGGACAAGTTGATAAATACACTTGGGTCGATATCGGCTCCTCGTATTTGCCAAGCGAGCTTCTTGCGGCTGTGCTTCTTGCGCAACTCGAGGCAGCGCGCGAGATCACCAGTGCGCGACTTGCAATCTGGAACGGCTATCACGAATCGTTTAGCGATCTCGAAAAACGTGGTTTCGTTCGTCGCCCCATCGTCCCTAAAGAATGCGTCGGCAATGGCCACATTTACTTTATGTTGACCCGGTCGCTCGATGAGCGCACAGAGCTAATGGATCATCTGAAAACAAATGGAGTGGCGAGCACATTCCACTACGTTCCCCTTCATAACTCTCCCGGCGGGCTCAAATACGGAAAGGCTTCGGGCGACCTCTCGGTGACAGTCGACCTGGCAGATCGTCTTGTCCGCTTGCCGTTATGGGCCGCTCTCACAAAGCATGAGCAAGAACGCGTCAGTCAGCTCGTTTGGGATTTCTACTCCCGCCGATAAGTTAAAAACGGCTGTTGCCTCCCGAGAGTTCGTGGACTAAATTAAAAGCTCCAAATCCAAGTGGTTTTGATTTGGTTTTTGCGTTTAACCAGCGCCTCCTTTGCGCGAATTAAACAGCTAAAAACACTCGGACATCGTGAAAACGCATGTTCTCAGAAATGTGAGTCGAAAGTGTCAGAACAAAAAGTTTCTCGTGCTCAGCGAACTGCCGCCCTGTTGTCAGCAAGCCGCCAACGCATTCTCGTTCTCGATGGAGGAACTGGAACCGCATTGCAAACGATGACAATCACAGCTGAAGACTTTGGTGGCGCTCATCTCGAAGGCTGTAACGAAAATCTTGTCCTCACTCGACCCGACGTCGTCGCAAAGGTTCATGAAACGTATTTAGACGCCGGTTGCGACATCGTCGAGACAAACACTTTCGGTGCTACACCTATCGTTCTTGATGAATATGGCCTCGGTGCAAAAGCATACGAGATCAACAAGCTCGCATCCGAAATCGCTCGCAAAACATGCGCACGTTACGACCAACCCGGAAAACTACATTTCGTCGCAGGTTCGATCGGACCGACGACGAAGTCGCTTTCACTTACCGGTGGCGTTACGTTCGACGAACTCATCACACATTATTACGAACAATGCCGCGGACTCTTTGATGGCGGCGCCGACTACTTCCTAGTCGAGACCTGCAACGACACCCGCAACGTCAAAGCAGCGCTTCTCGCTATGGATAAACTCTTCGAAGAACGCGGAGAAAAAGTTCCCGTTGCTGTATCAGCGACGATCGAATCCACAGGCACAATGCTCGGCGGTCAATCCGTCGAAGCGTTGCTTGCCGCTCTCATGCATCGTGATTTGCTTTATCTCGGTCTCAATTGTGCAACGGGCCCTGAGTTCATGACCGATCACATTCGAAGCTTGGCGAAACTTTCGCCATTCCCTGTCGCGTGCGTACCGAATGCCGGTCTGCCCGACGAAGACGGTAAATACCTCGAGACTCCTGAGATGGTGACTAAAACGGTTTCGCATTTTGCCGACAAAGGCTGGGTGGGATTCGTCGGAGGTTGCTGCGGCACTCACTCCGGGCATATTCGCGCGCTCGTCGCAGCGATGAAAGATCGCAAACCCCCGACTCCAACGACCGAAAAAAGAAACCTTCTGTCTGGCATCGATCATTTGGAAGTCACAGACGAGTTGCGCCCGGTCATCGTTGGCGAAAGAACGAAC
>DATLHP010000104.1:0-5309 GCA_035539835.1 Bdellovibrionales bacterium | reverse complement strand
TTTGATTTTTGAAAAATTCCGTCAAGGTACGACACCCGACAACCCGATCGTCAAAGGTACGGGCTTGGGTCTTGCGATTGCGCGAGCATTGGTCGAAGAACATGGCGGAGAAATCGGTGTCGCATCCAGCCCTGGACGCGGCAGTGTGTTCTGGTTCACGCTCCCCCAATGGCGCAATGACTCGGACAAACCATCGGAGGCAGCATGAGTTTACAGGACGTCCTCGCCGGACTTCAGAAATCGTATTTGGCTTCGATGCCCGAAAAAGTCGCTCGCATTGAGGCGCTTTATGCCGCTCAATCTCTTAAAGAGCTTCAAAGCGAATACCATAAACTCAAGGGCACCGGAAAAACCTACGGCATCCCCGAAGTCACATTACTGGGAGCAGCCATGGAGCAGCTCTGCATGACCAAGCCTGGAGAACTCAAATCTATGGTGACGGTTTCGATTCGGTTTTTAAACGACATTAGCGCCGCCCGAGGCAATGGGACGCCCTACGATATCGAGGCGCAGCCCGACTTTCAATCGCTCGTCACCCTCATTGGCGGACTCAAACTCAAAGCGGACGCTTAATCCCGCCGCACCGGTTCGTGGGCTTGCCGCCCTTCAAAGACTCTCTTACTCTTGAGTGATGAACCAACCACAGCCCGCTGCTCTTGCCGAATTGAAGTCTAACGTTTCAACCGTCGCAACCGATCCAGCATCACTTGCTACCTACGGTCACGACTGGAACAAACACTACGAAACACACGCGAGCGCTGTCGTTTTTCCGACGACGGCTCAAGAAGTCGTTTCACTTGTGAAGTGGGCTCGCAAGCACGGCATCGGCTTGGTTCCATCGGGTGGTCGCACCGGCCTTAGCGGTGGCGCTTGCGCTTTGAAAGGCGAAGTCATCGTCAGCTTCGAGAAAATGAACAAGATTCTCGAGCTCAACAAACTCGATCGCACCGTGACGATCCAGCCCGGTGTGATCACCGAACAATTGCAAAAGTATGCAGCTGAAAATGGATTCTACTACCCGGTCGATTTCGCAGCAAAAGGTTCAAGCCATCTTGGTGGAAACATCGCAACCAATGCGGGCGGAGTTAAAGTTCTTCGCTACGGTTTGACACGTGACTGGGTTGCAAGTTTGAAAGTCGTCACAGGTGCTGGCGACTTGATCGAGTTCAACAACGGTCTTGTTAAAAACGCGACAGGTTTTGATTTCAGACATCTCTTCATCGGATCAGAGGGTACACTCGGGTTCGTCGTCGAAGCGACAATGCGCTTGGCGGCTCCGCCAAAGCCATTGACGCTCATGATTCTCGGTGTTCCTGATCTCGATGCGATTATGAAAGTGTTCACGGCATTCCGCGATCACCTACCACTCACCGCTTTCGAGTTTTTCTCGGACAAAGCACTCGCGAAAGTCATTGAGCACACGCACTTGCCAAAACCATTTGCGACCGAGACACCAAATTACCTTTTGATCGAAGTCGAAAACACAGACGCATCAGTTGAAGAACTGACGATGAAAACGTTCGAGACTTGTATGGAGCAAGGTTGGGTCATCGACGGTGCGATTGCATCAAGCGACGCTCAAGCAAGAGACTTCTGGCGCCTGCGCGAAGACATCTCTGAGGCAACATCGAGCTACATGCCCTACAAAAACGATATCTCGGTCACGATCTCAAAAGTTCCAGAGTTCCTCACGCAAACCGATGCGATTCTGACGAAGAGCTATCCGGATTTCGAAGTCGTCTGGTTCGGCCACATCGGCGACGGCAACATGCACATCAACATCTTGAAGCCGGCCGACATGACAAAAGAAAAGTTCCTCGAGAAATGCCTCGGCGTGAACGATCTTTTATTCGGTGAAATCGAACGCCTCGGCGGATCGATCTCAGCCGAGCACGGCGTAGGCCTCGTTAAAAAGCCGTACCTCGAGTTCACCCGCACGCCAGAAGAGATCGCCCTCATGAAGGGCGTAAAAAAAGTCTTCGACCCAGACGGAATCATGAACCCAGGCAAAATCTTCGACTAAGTATTCTCGAGCGTCGCACTCAGGTCGGCGCACTTTACTGCGAACTCGAAATCTTGGTCCAAGACGAGAGTTGAAATTCCGGGGCCTGTCTTAAACACACCCCAAGTGTCGCCCGTGCTGTCGCTAAAGCGCACACGGAAATCGGTTTTATTGATACGCACGGGAATTTCGATGCGCGAAAGCTGCACCTCGCTACCAACGTTGGAAGGGCGCGGATTTACGATGAGTACTCCCTTTTTCGCGTGACCGACGAGTTTCACGCTTTGAACGCAGTAGCCGAGCCCATCTGCCTGAGCACAGGGCTTGTCGACGACGCAGCTGTAGTTGACGGGACCGCTTGCGAGCGCAGAACTAGCAACGAGGAAGATCGTGAGGAACGATAGAGAATGTTTCATATATTCTTTCCTTCTATTTATTATTCGACGATGAAGTCATTTTCGATATCGCACTTCGCTTCGCTGCTGCCGGCAGAATCGGTGTAAGTCAAAACACCTTTCTCATTCGGCTTTACTTCGACGCTACCTTGATCTTCCAAATCCATTCCGAGAACGTAGTTTGGTTGAATACCGTAGAGTGCTCCTGGGCATTCGCTTCCGTCGTAAGGCGCGAAGCCGTCATCACCTTTTTTAACGACGACGTTACAAATCGAATCATAGTGAGCGCCGCGAACCAGAATGCCGATGAAAACCGATCCGTGCGCACTTTGGCAGGTCAGAATAGGCGTCACGTCGGAGTTCGATGCGGCAGAAGCGAACGAGCCCGTCAAAAAAGACGCTGCTAAAGCCAAAACCGTAACCAGTGTCGAACTTCTCATACCGAATCTCCTTTTGAGAAGGTGTTGACGCAATGTTCATTATTTTTGACGAAATGTAAATTATGAGAGAACATGAAAGTAAAAAAGGAATGGTCGTCTAAAACATGAGCAGCACGAAAGTCTCTAAACGCGATATATCGAAGCCAAGAGCGCGGGATCTCTTCGAGTCTTCTGCTTCGAAATCCCAGATCCAGCAGCTAAGAATCATCGAAGCCGCGTTAGAGTCGTTTTCAAAGCACGGTATCGAGAAGACGACTTACACCAATTTAGCCAAACGATGTAAAATCAGCCGGCCTTTGATTCATCACTATTTTCCGACGCTCGAAGATTTATTTCTGCTGGCTGCGAAATACGTAAGAAAAACTCTCCTGAATTTGGCACTCGAAGAGATGACGAAAGCAAAGCCTGACTCGCGTTCGCAAATCGAAGCCTACGCCCGTGGCTGCATCCGCTGGGTCAAAGAATTTCCCGAGCAAAATAGTTTCTGGCTGCTCTACTTTTATCAGTGCAGTTTGAAAGGTCTGGCGAGAGAAGAAAATACGAAACTCGTGCAAGCGGGCCACGAGCGGATCCGAATGCTCATCGAAATGGGCAACAAAGAGAAGACGTGGGCGGTTTCGAAGCCTGTCGAGGTCGCGAAGACGGTTCAACTCTTGATAACAGGCACTCTCGTTTCCCTGATGTCCGAGGATGCCTACCTTACTGCCGGTCGTGCAGAGAGTCTCTTGTTGAACGGATTTAACTCTTTACTCCTGCAGAAATGACCCCTGCATCCGGGCTCCCCGTCTAACTTATCGACAGTGCCATTTCCTGTTTAGGCTGTTTCGCCCCTCACCTTCTAGCGAGCAACGAAATGATGCACACGGGGAACGGGTGTTGCAGTCATAGAGCGGTATGCACGGGGCCCGGCTCGCATTTTTATTCATTTTAATCGGATTCGGCCCAGCTCTAGCGAAGGCTATGAGCTGTGCCGCGACAATCGAGTCCACGGCGGAAGCTCGTCTTTCTGCAATTCAAAACGTCGTTCGAGAATCACAACAAGAATTTGAAATTACAAAGACTCAGAGATCCGGACGCTCCTTGGTGCAAACTCCAGAAGGACACAAGCTTCTTCTCCACGATGGCAATGTCGATCGTTCGATTCGCACAACAACGTATGAATACGACACCCACTTCATCGAGATCGTTCGACCGGTCGTCGAAACCCGTTCGAAACCCGATCGCGAGCGAATGTTGTCGCCGGAAGAGGTAAAAGAGTTCGAATATTTAAATGGGCCCTCGTGGGAGCGGCAAGACTCGTTGACTCTTCATCCTTACATGAACAAGACGGCCGTCGAGATGTATAAGAAGCGTATTCTCGAAGAACTTACGTACGTGCTCGAGCGGTACAAAGCTGAAAAACCTTGGCCGAACGAATTTCTTCGTGAGCTCGTAGCGGTCGCGTTCAGATACTCGCTCCAGTCGACTTACATAACGGTGCGTGCGAAAACCGCGGACGGAAAACCCGGCCCGCGAATCGGAAGTGTACGAACAATCAGTGTCCCGTATAAAGATATCGATTCTTCGAATTCGAGTGGCGATCCTCGCAAAATGGCTCTTGCACAGCAACAACTCGAAGCCGATCAATCCCTCTTTCGAGGCGGCATCAGATTACCCCCGGAAAGTTTGCCCAACCCAGAGTTGTGGCGAGAAATTTTCGACGGTGGACCTTTTGTTCTTAAGCCAGCTGCTACGGATTCACCGATGGTACGCATGACGCCAGAGCAGGCATTCATTCCTGCCCCATTCGAAGTCGTGTTGAATCGACTCTACGATCGAGATCGTAACCCAAGCGACGCTCTAAAATACCTGGTCGAGCCCGGTAACTTCGCGCTGACACCAGATAGAGATCTTGCTCCGGAACTTCGGGGAGTCGCCGCCGCGGCACTCTACTTTCATTTAGCGCGCGTGATAAAGGTGGAGGCTGGAGCTCGTGGGCCGACCACGAAAGTCGGAACCTATGCAAGCCATCGCTCGACGAGCGATCGATTTTACCGCAGCCTCGGTTTTGGTCTCAAAGAGCAAATTGCTCCGACGGCCGGAAGCCCGACTCCGGAAACGTGGAACGTCTTAATGGGCGACGGAAAAGTTCTCGATCTAGCTTTGGTGAAGCGATTTAAACTAGAGGGATCAGAGTCTGTCCTGTCTGCGACTTTCAACAGGTTCAATCGATTCGAGATGCGCACCCAGACGCAGAAACTCCAGATGCCAGATACTTGGGTTGGCAACCACCCCTAAAGCAAAAAGACTTCCGAGAAAGCTCATTCAAGTCGAGCAAAGCGTTACCAAAAGCTTTTGATTATTGATCATGTAGGTGTTGGGAGAGATTATCCTTCTATGAAAATCCGAACTGCTCAACTAACTGACTTCGAGTTGATTTCCCATTTTTGCATGCAGCTCAGTTCGAACTTCAAACATGAAGCTTTGAAGGAG
>DATLHP010000103.1:0-9352 GCA_035539835.1 Bdellovibrionales bacterium | reverse complement strand
ACGTAATCATCGGTGCCATGGCTGATTCGAGGACGGTGACGTGCGCGACGAAATCGCGTTGGCCGAGCAAAAACATATAGAAGCCGAAAAAGAAAACTGGAACTGCGACGAGTTTAAACGAGAGACCGGCAAAGAGTTTTCGGCCTTTGGCGCGAAGAACTTCGGCATTGAAGCCCATTTGCAGACCGACAGCGAAAAGTGCCAGCGGAACAAGTGTCGTCGATATTCTTTCAAACGGTGTTTTCAGTTGATCATAGCCGACAAGGCCAGTTGCCCACCAAACGATTGAAAGTAAAAGCGCAAGAAACGGAGGAAAGGTGAAGACGCGTTTTGCAATCGAACGTGGATCTAAGCTCGCTCCCGCAAATGCTGCAGCAGTGATGATGCCGATGGTGGAAAGAACAAGAAAAGATCCCGGTTGATCGACAATGATTCCGACCCCCACGGCTTCAAGACCCAAAAGTGCCTCAAGCAGAGGAAAGCCAACAAACGACGTATTGCCAAGTCCCGCCGTTAAGATAAGCGCGCCGATCGTTGCTCGACTCCAGCCAAATTTCTTTCCGAGAAAAGAGAAAGTAATCCACGAAAGCGCAAATTGAATCCAGGCCATCGAAACGGGCAAAAGAAGTTTGGTGTCGATAGGGGTGTTTTTCAGAAGCAAGGGAAACTGCGCCAAGATCAAAGCTGGATATGAAAGATGAATGACGAACGCATTCAAAGCACGTGCTGATTGAGCAGGAAACCGCGTCCGTGAATGACGAAGCAAAAGCCCTGCGCCGAAGCTGAAGAAAATCACGATGAAGTTGGCCATTTGTGCCACCTTAGCACAGTTACTCTTCGGTGCCAGTAAACTGGTGGTCCCCGAAGCGAGATGCAGGAGTACAATGCAAGACGCGAAGGAGGTGCTTATGCTGTCATCACGCAAAGATGCACGCCACTATCGAGTTCTGCGGTATTTTCCGTCACCTGGGCACGGGACGATGAAGGAAACATTGGGCGAGCACTTATCGCTGGCTCAGGCTGAAAATGTCGTGCGCCAGAACCTACCGGTGAGCCATCTCGAAGAGCTTGTTATTTCAGACGAGAATCTTCCAATTTGGGAGAGCGAGCTTGAGGTCACAAGATTGACTTGATTGATCTGTCGAGAAAGTAGCCGGCGGCATTCCGTGCGGGGAGGAAAGCCAGAACGCCGCCGACATTGGGAAAATAATTTTAGTAGCCTGGGATCCATGAGACGTATGCATGTGTACCCACGACTGCGACATTGTAGATAGTGTGCTTGCCGGCCGTCGTCGCCGCGTGACCGGGAGGCATGTGAACAGTGAGTGGGAGTGTGCCAGCGTCACTGAACGCGGTGAACGAACATGTCGCCGACGTCGTTCCTTGAACAACGAACATGTAGACACCGCCACTCTTTAGATTGTGGAGAGCGAATGCCGTACAGCTTAACGTCGTGTACTGCATGTTGCCAGTCGAAGCATCGATAACCGTTGTCGAGTTCTCTGTCGCACTTCCAATGATCGTCGATTGAACATCGAGACCCGCGCGTGGCGATGTCGTGCCTATACCGACGTTTCCATTTTTCAGAATGACCAAGGCATTTGACTTCGTTGTCGCATCAAGGCCATTGCCGACGACGAAAAGGGGATCAGTCTCAACCCAGTTGAATGGATCTTCGCCCCCTTTTGCTTGGTTGTTCGATCCGAAGACGGCTTGTCCATAAGAATGTGCGGTCGTTCCGTTTCCAGCGGCGAGGCTGTATGAGCCCGTCGCAACGTTGCCGTAGCCACCGATAACTGTTGAATAGTACCCAGCTGCCGTTCCTTCAGAGCCGCCCACCACAGCTGAATAGTCCGCAGAGATCGTGGCTCCATATCCACCGATGGCGGCTGAATACTGAGCTGAGATGTCGTGATTGCTTCCCCCGAGAGAGCCAGAGTTCTGGCCGCTGATCGTCGTCGAAGAACCACCAACAATGGCGGATCGTTGCGCAGACACTTCGTGTGAATCTCCGCCGCCAATAAAGCTACTCGCACCACCCGCTATATTTTCTTGTCCACCAACGGCGGTCGCGTAGTTTTGTTCCGCCCGGATTTTATAGCCGCCAAGAGTCGCAGAGTACGCGAAAGTTGCGGCATTTGAGTCGCCAGCGATGACAGCACTGTAGTCGCCAGATGTCGTACTGTTCTGCCCAGCAAAGTTTCCGCTCGCGAATCCGCTGACTTCGTTGCTAAGACCGCCTATGAGTGCCGAATAGTAGCCGCTCGCAACTTGAGTACTTGCAGAGCGTACTCGTTGAAAGTCGACAGCATAAGGGCCACGTTTGTCGCCCTGTGCATCGGTTCCGTCAGGCGTTTGAATAAGAAGTGCACCAGTTCCTTTCGGTGTGATCGAAATGTCGACGTCGGTATTCGTTGAAGACGGAGCAAATTGTGCGACTCGAATCGTTCCATTCGGAGCCGACGCATTGACGGAATCGACAAAGTTGGTGAGGCCGACGCCGCCCGAGGTCACTGTTTGCCAAGCGGTTCCGTTGTGCCACTTGAGCTTATTGCCGTCCGTCGAATCGACATAGATGTCGCCAGCTGCCGGAGATGTCGGAACCGCAGATGCGGTGACACGAATCGAGCCAGCGACTTCAAGCAGGCGATTCGGAGTCGTTGTACCGATACCGATTTTTCCACTATCGGTGATTCGCATTCGTTCATATTGCGTGGTGGATCCGGCAAGGGTTGTTTGAAACGCGATTGCTCCGCCGGATTTTCCGAATGCTTGAGTTTCAGCAGAGAGACCGACGATTTTCGCCGCCGTCGAATTGATCGAGTTACTGAAGCGAAATTCACCGAGGGCAGTTCCTGCCGGTGCACCGCTGCTCGTCGTGCCGACTTGAATTTTTCCGCCGCTGGCGGTCGATGATTCGATGGTTCCGTTCTTATAGAGATAAGTTCCCTCTGTGCCCGATATGATGCCGAGAGCATTACCGTCCCAAGTCAAAGAGGTACTTCCAGAAAAGGCTCCGGAGCTATTGAATTGAATTTGATAATTCGCGCCACCCGGAGACGTCGCACCGCCAGTGCCGACGGTTTGCCAAGCGGTTCCGTTGTGCCACTTGAGCTTGTTGCCATCCGTCGAATCGACATAGATATCGCCCGCACCGGGTGATGTCGGCGCGGCGGAAGCCGTGACACGAACCGGGCCGGCTATATGAAGTAGACGAGATGGTGTTGTCGTTCCGATACCGACGTTCCCTGCGTTATCGATTCGCATGCGCTCAGCGTAGGATGAGGCGCCAGTTTGTTGGCCGATGACGATGTGAGGAGTGTAGTTCGCTGCGCCAGTCACCGAAACCGCGCCGAAATACGCATTCTGACCGAGACTCGATGAGTTGATGACGCGAGATAGGTAAAAGGCACCTTTGCCATTTCCAGCGCTACTTGGGTTGTAGACTTGAATCGTGCCGGCTTTCGAAGAGAGGTTCGGCGTGACATCGGCAGAGCTCGTTGCGGCATAGATGGTCGCGTTGCTCGATGCGCTCGAGACTTGCCCATTGACCTGAAGGATCGAATTCACTTCGACGCCGTTAGCTCCGCCGACGGTCATTGAGCTGATTCCATTCGACGAGAAACCAACAACCCCGGCTGTGAACCGATAGATACCGGTAGCAGTATCACCGGTAAAGCCGAGCGATGGCGCGCCCACAGAACCGACCGGTAATTCAATTTCTCCAGTCATTGCGACAGATCCATCTTTCATGAAATCGCCACCCGCCGTGGCCGCCGTCGCCCAACTCAAATTTCCGCTGCCATCAGTAGAAAGCACCTGTCCGTTTGCGCCGTCGTCGAAGGGCCAGATCAAAGTGTAGTCGGCAGCCAATGCGAGCGGCGCTTTCAGCTTGATCCGTTTTGCACTTGCCGTGAGGTCGCCGGGATCGACGAGTTGGAGTTCTCGTGTCGCCGAGATGGCCGAACTGATATTGGTCGCGATGACGGCTCCGGTGGTTGTCAGAGCGATATCTGCAGCAAGATCACTTGCGGTGATTGGGCCATCGAGAATTTTGACGGACGTGACCGCATCCGTTGCCAGTTCAGTGGCAGAAACACCACCGGCAGCGATCGAGATCGTCCCTGATGTTGTGAAACCACCGCCCGTCAAACCTGTACCGGTGTTGACTTGCGTGACTGTTCCGCCACTCGACCCGCTAACCCCTTCGCAGATAAAGAGGCCCGATCCGTCATCTTTCAGAAACTCATTTACTCCGCAAATCGGGAGAGCTGTTTTAGCGAATGCCTGTACTCCGGCGAGAGGATCACCGGCTGACCAGGCGGAGCCACTCCACCTCAAAACGTCTCCGGCATTGAGAGTGGGAACTGCGACACCGTTCAAGCGCCCAGCTTTTTCGTACGACGTCGAAGTTCCATTGAGCAAAGCGAGGAGTTCGTTGTACTCGGTGTTTCCGAGCGGCGACGTATTGACCAGGGTTCCGTCGGCTTCGGCGAAACGAAGGAGATTGCTAGCGCGGAATCCGCCAACTTGCTTCGCCTCGATCGCGAGAGGAATGAAATTGATTTTCTGCGCGGGGATTTGTTCCCAAGAGCTCATCGTTGAATCTTTGAAACTCACAACGAGCTTTCTGCCATCATTTGCGTTGGGAACATAGTTGTTTCCAGAAGTGCAAAAGCGTGGGTCAAAGGTGAATGAACCGCGGTTCGCTAAGATCGTGTCCATCGCATAGGCTGCTGCATCTGTTCGAACGCCGTCACCATTGTTGATCGTCAGTGAGAACAGTCCGTTCGATTCTTTCATGTCGAGAGTTTGGATCTCTTCAAACATGAGACAGTTGCCACCATCAGGAGTGCGAATCTGAAGTTTGAATTGGACTGCCGAATCTTCAAGAGATCGACCATCAGGGCGAACGATCCGACCTTGGTAGGTAATGCCAGAGGTGGTTTGCGCAAATGCAGGCGATGTGAAGACGGCGAGGTTCACAACTAGACCGGAAAATAAACTGCAAAAGATTAACCGACGTCCAACAATCTGCATGTGCCGAACTTATCGGCGGAACTTTTAGTGCTGAGACTCAGACTGGCAGAAATTATCGATGAATTGACGGAACCTTATTCGTCGTCGACTGGAAATCCGCCTTTGAGGCGAATCTCCAGGCGTCGTTTGACAAGAACGACGCCCTTCTGTCTATCGCTATTCGCTTAGCGTCTGCGCGGTGGGATCGCTGCAACGACTTGATCGTAACCAACGGCACTTGTCAGAGTGAAAGTGACGCCTTGAGTTTTGAGTCCACTCGGTACGATCTCAAGGACGTTCGATCCGCCTTTACTGAAACTCACCTTGATTTTCTTTCCGTCGACCAAGCAGACCTGCTTGAGCGTATCGACTTCGTCGAGGTGTCCGATCAATGAGTGTTTGCCGTGAAGCTCCATTAGAATGTTGCGACCGGCTTGCACGATCTTGAACCCGCCAATCATGCTTCGAGACTGGTGAACCGCGTAGAGTTCATTACGTTGCATCAGTGGTGGAAGCTGAGTGCGTACTGCTTCCCATGAACGGACATCTTGAAAACAAACTTGCTTGCTGGCAGCGCCATAAGCGACGGAACCTGCTGAGACGATGGATGCGACGAGAGCCGATGCTAGGACGAGTTTCTGACCAATTCGAAAAGCTGCGATCATTTGTTCCCTCCCAAGAAAACGATTGAGCTCGAAAAGCTCATATCAAGCTTCTCGAGAAAAGCGTGACGCAAATTGCTCGGTGCAAATTTTCGGCACCGAGTTTGAAAATTCGAAACAGACTGAATTGACTGTTTCTGGGTCCAGCTTATGGCTCCTATCTGCAAATATTTTGGCAGGCAAAAGAGTGTGAGCAGAGGTACACTCTTTTCATCATGAAGCGAATGCTCTCATTTCTTGCGATCGCCGTTTTCGGAATTCTTGGTCCGTCTTATCTCTATCTCGGATTTCGTCTCGCCGATTCAGGTGTTGAGTGGCTCCTTTTAGCGATTCCATTTCTCACCATTCTTTCGATGCCTGTGATTCATCTGTCAGGTCTTGATCGATCGGCTCCATTATCGGAAGCGATATCGCATGCGATCTTTTTCTGTATGGGTCTTGTGACCTACATCGCCGTTTTTACGGTCCTTCGCGACTTCGCGTGGATTCTACTGCGAGTATCGGGGTTCGAAGCGGCTCAATACGCACCGAATGATATGCTGCCTGCGCGAGTCGTCGTTGCGTTTGCGGGATTGGCTCTCGCAATCGGAACTTTCCGAGCCGCGCGGGGTCCTATGGTAAAGCGGATCAAGATCGTCAGCGAAAACCTTCCGCAAGCGCTCGATGGATTCAAGATCGCACAAATCAGTGATCTTCACATTGGACAGACGATTCGACGCAAGTACGTCGAGAGACTCGTTGAGAAAGTGGATTCAGTTAATGCGGATATCGTCGCGATGACCGGCGACATCGGCGATGGATCAGTGCAATCGTATGCCACCGAGATTTCTATTCTCGGTAAAATGAAATCAAAGCACGGCATTTTCTATGTTCCTGGAAATCACGAATACTATTGGTCTGTCGGCGAGTGGATGGGCGCAATGAATAGCTTTGGCGCAAACGTCCTCGTCAATCGCGGGCAACACGTCACTTTGAACGGAGTCGATCTTTTCGTCGCCGGGATTGCTGACCCAGCGGCACCCGGCAGCGCACAAGCACCGCGACCGGACGTGAGATCAGCGGCGAGCGGCGGCAGCGGCGCACAGTTTCGAATTCTTCTTTCACATCGTCCAGGATATGCGCGAGAGGCGAGCGATCTGGGCTTTGATCTTCAACTGAGCGGTCATACCCATGGCGGTCAGTTTTTTCCGTGGACGGTTGTCGTTCGCCTTGTTCACGAGTTCTCGCTCGGTCTCTATCGAGTCGGTCACATGTGGCTTTACGTGAGCGGAGGAACTGGGAGCTGGGGCCCGCTTCTTCGCATCGGAACCACGCCAGAGCTCAGTGTTCTTGAGCTAACTCGAGTTCGCTAAGTGTGAGCGACCGGTCATCCTGCTAATTTAGCCATCTGCAATCCGGCACCCCCTATGGATACATTTTACAGCCTCGAGCGGCCCGAACCGTCAGGGCCGCGGTTTACGTAAGTCTCACGGGGATTGGCGAAGGGCATGGTCCATGCTCTAGATGGCCAGCGATTAACAATTTTTTCGGAGAGAATGGTTATGAAGGCCTTTTCACTCGTTATCCTCGCGCTGACATCAGTTGCACAAGCGGGCATTGATATCCCGAACGAAGCTGCTCGAATCGAATACATTCGAAATGCCGACGTTTGGGGCCGCCCTGATTGGGTGAACGAAGACTTTTCGTTCAGACCTGATTTCAAGCTCTCTCAGGTCCACGAGATCAAGGGCCTTAAAGACATCACGCTCTCGCAAGAATCAATTCTCTGCGAAAATGCGGCGAAAGAAGCAGGCAGCGGAAAAACACCAAAGTTTGAGTGCAATCTCTACGGCTATGATGAAAGTCGAAAACTCGTTCTTCTAAAAAAAGAAAACGGGAAGCCTGAGACAATCAAAGTGAAATACAACGTTCCAAAAAAAGATCTGAACGGCGAGATCTGGGGCGAGGTTCTCGCGTCGCGTGTTCTGAAGGCATTGGGTTTCGGTGCCGACAAGATGTACTTCACGACAGTGTACTGCAAAGGCTGCTCTGAAAATCCGTTTCCAAAAAATCCGATCGACAAGTCGACTCTTCAGAACCCACGCGTCTTCAGCCCTGGGGCCATCGAAGACAAGCCAAAGGGTGAAGAAATGGAAGGCGAGATCGAAGGCTTCTGGCCAAACGAACTCGTTAAGTATGTTTCAGCGGATCCAGTCCGTGCGCGCGCGCAAAAGATTCAGCGCGACGCACTTCGCTTGATGATGGTTTTCATTCAGCACGCAGACAACAAGCCAGAAAACCAACGCATGCTCTGCAAAGAGACCACAGACACCACGGGCACAGTGTGTACGGGTAAAGTTCTTCTCTACTTGCAAGACGTTGGCGCTACATTCGGTAAAGGCGCATATAAGAAGGGACCTCTGAACGCGATCTCGATGCCGTCGAAGGTCGACTTTGAGGGTTGGAAGGCAACGCCGATTTGGCTCGACGCTTCGAAGTGCAAAGGTAAACTCAATGCCCATCACTCAGGCGACAAAGAGGCAATGGACCCAGTCATCAGCGAAGAGGGCCGCGTCTTTTTGTCGAAGCTCTTTGACGGTTTGACGAGCGGACCAGAGGGACGTCAGCGCGTTCTCGATCTTTTCAAATCAGTGAAGATCCAGGAGTTCAGCAAAGCAACGCCGGAGCAGTGGACCGAAGTCTTCATGTCGAAGGTTGAACAGATCAAGTACCCGATGGGTAAGCAGAACTCGGGCTTCCGTTGCCCGACGACAATCAACTAAAAACTTTTCGATTCTCAAAATGATCTTCTTCGAAAAGCGCACATCCCAGTGCGCTTTTTTCGTTTCTGTCGATCAAGTGAATAGTCGAAAGCCATCAGAAGTCGATGAATGAAACATCTGGAACCAGATCCATTCCTATCGATCTGAGTGTCTCGTTCTTGAACGTGAATGGATTTGCAGCTTCGATTCTCTAAGCACCGCGATTGCAAGTTACCACAGTGACGTCGCAATCGATGAGCCTGATGTATTCAGGCGAATATCGGTTCGACAGCTGTCAATGAGTATTCAGAAAACGGGGGATTCGCGTGGTTCGCTCTGCTGCAAAAAAACTTGATCTCAAAATGAAGTGCTTGATCGTTTTTTCTTTCTTGGGCTTGGCTTTTGTGATCACCGACGGAATTCAAACTAAGCGCGAGAACCACAAAATCTTGTTCGCTCTCAGCGTTCAAAAGAAGATCAACATCGACACGATCAAGGTTCGTTCTGAGCAAAACACCCTCGTTCTCGAAGGCATGGGTTCAGAGCCACAAATTCGCTATGCAGAAAAAGTCGCACGCGGCTTTATGGAAAAATACGGCAACCGTATCTCTAGCCCGCCGACAACCGTCCGTAACGAAATCCACGACAAATACGAAAAGAAAAAAGGCAACCGCCAGGTCGCCAGCGTAAAGACAAAACGCTCACGCTAAGATCTGCACAGAACTAGTGCGTAGCGCTGGTCTTCGATCAGTCCAATCCGGTTAAGGCAAAAACCTTGCATCCATGACATGTATTCCGATCGGCCATCGTGGCCGATCGGGCGAAAGCTCAAAAGCAAAAAATTAAACTTCAAAAGCTTCAATTCCGAATCCAATTCCCAAAAATTAATTTGCTCTAAGACTCCCGCCTTCAATTGCATGGATGCAATTG
>DATLHP010000102.1:0-13421 GCA_035539835.1 Bdellovibrionales bacterium | reverse complement strand
ACTGACGATCATGCCGTTCGACGGAGCAGCATTGTTACCGGCATATGAACCGACCGACACTCCGCCGTTCACATCCAAGCGAGATTGCGGAGTGTATGTGCCAATACCAGTGAGGCCTGTCGGACCGATGAAGAATCGTACCGCTGAGTTCTGCCAGTCGTAGATGAAGAAGTTATGGCTTCCGTTGTCGTAGGCGTCGTTACCAAGCGCCCATTTTTTCGTACCGTTGATTGCCCAGACAACCAAGCTCTCTTTACTGCCAGCACTGTTCACGTTATCTAAGATGACATGGTTTTGGTTGCCGCCACCAGCACCACCGAAGTTGGATCTGAAATATGCCGAAGCGGTTTGTCCACTCGCCCCTGTCTTAATAACATCGAGCGCTGCGCCCGGGCTCGTTGTTCCAACACCAACATTACCGCCGTTATCGACATAGACGGCATCTGTCGGTGAACCGTCGGCTGCATCAAGCGAGTGTCCATCACCGCCGCCGCCACTACCATTAGCAACCCACGAGAGAACACCAGAACCGTTTGTAGAAAGAACTTCGCCAACACCGCCGTCGTTCGCTGGCAGTGTCAGTGCGTAGTTCGTAAATCCAACTGGTGTGGCAATCGTGACTTCTCCGCCTGTCGCGCCATCCTTCAGAATCAAAGAGCTTGTGAATTTAGCACTGCTCGCGACGAACGCATTTGATGAATCACGTTTCACGATGGCGTCGGTGGTGTTCGCTGCTGTTGCTGCATTCGCAAGCGCTTCACCGGTTGCGATATTGGCGGCCGTTGATCCACCAACTGTAGCGACTGTGAACGAACCAGCGTTCGTCATCGTTACATCACCGGCCGGAGTGACTTCTTGGGCTTTCGCGCCAGCATCACCGACCCAGATTTTTCCATCCGCCAGTGTTGCTTGGTTTGAAACCGCAGTGAGCGATCCCGCTGAAGGAGTCTCCCAAGTCAGATTGCCCGATCCATCCGTCGTCAAAACTTGTCCGCCAGCTCCGTTGTCGAGCGGCCAAATCAAAGTGTAATCCGCCGCCAATGCCAATGGCGCAACCATCTTGATACGGGCGGCACCGGCCGTTGCATCATTCGGATCAACAAGTTGCAATTCACGAGTCGCATTGACTGTTGAACTCACGTTCACCGCAGTTATGTCACCACTGGCCGTGATGTCATCGGCCGAAATGTTTCCGGTCGTTGTAATAGAAATATTTGTCGCAAGATCGGCACCAGCGATAGTTCCATCGTCGATCTTTGCCGAGGTTACCGCGTCGTCGGCGAGCTCCGTCACCGTGACTCCGCCTGGAGCGATCGAAATTGTTCCTGTCGTCGTGAACCCACCGCCCGTTAAGCCTGTACCGGTATCGACTTGTGTAACCGTACCGCCAGCAGATCCCGAAACGCCGTCACAAATGAGAAGCCCAGAGCCGTTGTCTTTCAAAAACTCTCCCGGATCACAAACAGGAAGAGCCGTCTTCGCAAACGCTTGAACACCCGCAATTGGATCAACCGACGTCCAAGCAGTTCCAGTCCAATTTAAAACTTGTCCAGAACCCATTGCCGGAATTGTCACACCGTTCAGTTTGCCCGCTTTTTCATACTGAGTTGAAGTTCCAGCAATCATCGCAAGAAGCTCATCGTACTGATCATTGTCAAGAGGTGACGTATTGACGAGTGTTCCGTCGGCTTCAGCGAAGCGAAGAAGATTGCTTGCAGTGAATCCCGCTATTTGTTTCGCCTCGATAGCAAATGGAACGAAATTGATTTTCTGTACAGGCATCGGTTCAAACGCCGACATCGTTTCGTCTTTAAACGAAACTTGGAGAGTACGACCATCAGAGCTATTGGGCGTATAGCTATTGCCCGACGAACATTTGGTTGGGTTGAATGTGAACTGCACACGATTCGCGAACATTTTGTCGAAACTGATTCCCGACGAGTCGGTTCGTGTTCCTGTACCGTCGTTGATCGTCAACGAGAACAAACCGTTCGAGTCCGACATGTCTATGGGACCTTGCAGCTCTTCGTACATCAAGCAGTTGTTCGCATCAGGAGTTCGAATCTGAATTTTGAACTGTACGTCCGTTCCAGACAGCGGTTCATGGTTTGGTTTAAGAATTCGACCTTGATAGGTAATTCCAGAAGTCGCCGCCAACACTGATGACGAAACGCAAAGAATTGCTATGAAAGTTGTTAAGCGAATGCTCATCAGATAATTGCTACGCATTAGCAAACATATCGGCTTAACCAGATCCGAATTCGAACGAACACTTGTCGCAAGTAAACAGAGTGCTCAAGTGTACTGTCGAGCTCTGGCCGTCTCAGTGTGAAACAGAGTTCCGCGCGACCTGGTCGCTTGAAAGAGCTGACTTCAGATATTGAGTGAAGAACAAGCTAGCGAGCGTCGCTGACTTCACTCGCCATTTCTTCTCGTTCACGGTGAGTGCGGCGACCGCAACACGCTCACCGCCATAACGTGCGTAACCAATGAACCAATCACACTTGCCCGCTGGATTCAGACCCGTGAGAGAACCCGTTTTTCCACCGAACTCAACTTCATCAAACGAAGCTTTGCGAACTGTTTGGCGAAACGATTTGCGGCTCGTACCTGAATGCACTGTTGCCGAGAAAAGTTCGCGCAGCTCTTCTGCTGCTTCGCGATCAACAACGACTGAAGCTTGTTTCGGTGATGCTTCGTACATGACAAGGCCGTTTTCATCTTTCAACGATTCGATCAGGTACGGCTCCATCATGACGCCATCATTTGAAATCGCCGCTGCCATCATCGCACCCTGAAGCGGGCTCATGGTATTGTCGCGAGTGAATCCTGATGCCGCGCTAACGACACTCCAAGGATCATTCATCGAAAACTTCGCTTCACCCATCTGAACTGGAATATCGGCGCGGATCTGATGATTGAACTGAAAACGTTCTGCATAAGTTTTCAAATTCTCAGGTCCAACAATAAAGAGACCAAGTTTTCCGAAAAAGGTATTCACGGAACGTGCAAACGCTTCACGCATCGTCATGTGACGAGTCCAGCGGTTGAACTTCGTGTCCATTACGTTGCTCTTATATAGAGTGTGGTTGGCTCCATTGAATGGAACGACCGTCGACGCTTCGGCTTTATGCAGATCGATAGCAGCCGAAGCCGTTACAACTTTGAAGAGCGAAGCCGCAGGAAATGTCGCTTGAAGAGCGAGATTAGATAGAGCACCGTTCACCGCAGAATAGCTGACCATGGTCAGAATTTTTCCAGTACGTGCATCGATGGCGACGAAGGCAGCATAGTCAGGACGATACTGGCCGACCGTCTTCTCCATGAACTGCTGAGATTTTTCGTCGAGTGAGTACTCTACAGAAGTCTTCTTCGTTCCGCCGTCGAGCGAAAGATCGAACTCCACAGGAAATGTATTCTGCGCAACCGCTGCGCCGATCTGAGCAGAGAGAAGTTCTTTGTTAATCGCAAACGGGCCTTGAAAAACACCGTCACCGTCGATCGATGCAATCGAACGATCTCCAGAGGTCTTTGCAGTCCGAGAAAACAAGATGCCGGTGACAGTGATGAGACCGATCGTCAGAATGACTCCGACAACTCGAGCCTTAGTTCTATTTTGCTGCATATCTAAGTTTGACGTCTTTAGTCAAAGTCCGTCAAGCACGACGAGCATACGTCCAAGAGTTATACACAAATACGAAGATTACTCGCGCAAGGTCGATGCGCGTATTTTCAGATCAGAAAATGGGAGTGTCCGTGAAGATCGATCATTTCGATTTCTCACAAACAGCGCTCCGCCGCTTGCATGCTCGATTTCCACAGACTCTTTCACAGGGGTACCCGGAATCTCCTGCATTCCACACTCTTTCGTACAGACCAAGCCATCCCAAGGTTGCGGAGTGGAATACCGCATTCCTTCGAGTTCAAATTTCGCTTTCTTCTTCGAACTCGACACGATTTTGTAAGTGCCAAGAGCCGAAAACTCGCGACTGTCGTTCATTTCATCTGCAAAGCCCCGCACAAAGAATGTTCCGTCCGAGCGAAAACGATAACGCCACAGTTCGGTTTTCTCTTTGTTGGTGTATTCGCGATCGATGACGGATCTCAGTACTTCAGTCGAGCTCGGCTCAATACTTGCCGCGCTCGCCTTCGCCCCATTCGCCAAACTCAATGAGAGCAACTCGCCTGCACCATTCCAGACTTTGATCGAGTTCAGGCAAAGGTCTTCGTTGTTTCCGAACATGATAGCGACAGTACGAACGGGATCATTCGGTCGCGGAACCACGACTCCGAGAGTCTTTTTTCCCGCCTCTGCATAAGAAGAGCGAAACCCGGGATAAAAAAAGAAATCGATACCGTCATTGAATGGTCGATCACACGAATCAACACTGATGCGAGAGATCTTTTCGTTCTTGTTAAACACGAGAGAGAGTTTTACGAATTCCGCGCCAGGCCTGACTTTAATAGGCTCGCTCTTTAAAATCGCATCGGGACTCGAAAGCCCAGCTGAAAAGATAATTGAAGTTAGTATCAGACTCTTCATTGTGAACAACCCACACGCATGATCGGAACTGAACGTCTTGAACCGACCACTATGTTCGCGAATTCTGTCGTGTAGATCAAACTTTGTTCATCGTCGTCATAACTAATGCTCTCTTGTTGCGAGAGCGTGATCGAAGGAACGATGCGGTACTCGACCCCTTCTTTCCAATCTTTTGAACGGATGTCTTCTTGAGAGAGGTCCACGTTGAACTCGACGATGAGATTGTAGGTCAGAACAGCGAACTTCTTTCCGTCGCTGCTGACCGTCATGCCTGTCGCGAGACCACCTAAGAACTTGTCCTTCGTCACACTATAGAAATTGAACTCCCCGATCTTTTCGAGAACTACGGCTTCGGAAGCCTTATCAACGTATGAACTCTTACGCGCTCGAAATATGAACGAGGTTCCTCCGATTTTCTCTTTCGTGATGATGATCAAATCACCGTTCGGCAAAACCGCCATAGATTCCGCATTGTGAGCGCGATCAGGATATCGAAACGAGCGGATCGCCTGGGGCGTTACTGATTTCGGGAATGTTTCAAGCTCTTGTATGAACGCAATATTGATGGATGATCGCCTCTCCCGATTGTCACCAATATCGCCAACAGCGATGCAGGTATCCTTGGTCAGCGGGCAGGGCCCGAGCGCCATGTCTTCCGTATCCGAAGCGGAAAAGCCGGCGATACCGATCGGCATCGTCTCCTCGCCATCTCGCTTTGATGAAAAGAATTCGACTTGGTTTCCGGAATCGTTGATGTGGTAAAAACGCTTAAACTGTCGAGAAACCGCGAGACCACTCGCTTCCGGAACATGTTTCGTATCGAGATATCCGAGAACCGAGGGTTTTTCCCACTTTTCGCAAACCTTTGCGAACACCAATTCGCTCGATAGAAGAGCGATTGCAATGAGTGGCGTGAGTCCGAATTTCAAAGTTCTTTTTCCCATCGTTTCAGAAGTGACTTCCAATATCGCTCAAACGGCGAACCTGGCTCCAAACGCTCAGCAAGAAGCTCGGCGGCGGTATCGACCGACATTTCGCAGGCTTCAAGATATAGATCTTCGAACAAAGTCTTCGTCGCGCCAACTGCAAGTGATGGAAAAGCACCTTCGTCCACTTCACCAAAGGCGACAATCAAGTTTCGGTCCCAGAGCTCTTTGAGCGAACGCTGATAGACTGCCTCTGACGACCTTCCCTGAAGTCCAGTCATTCTCTTTAGCTGCTTCGTCGATAGAGGAGAGTCTTCTTCAAGAAGGTCTAGGATTTCTCTGGCTTGAAAGCTCAAACCGTCGATTCGCGGAAGATTCGGGTTTGCCACCCTTACCATCGCAGTGAAAACATCAAAGGCCATCACGGTGGCACGACCACGAAACCATTTTGAGTAGATAACTTTTCTCGAAGTGGAGAGTTTTGCGCGCAGATGCCAGAGATCGGCGACGCGACTATCGCCGTCATCGTCCCACTCCCAGCGCATCTTCGTTTTTGGAAAGAACTCATACCAGAGAGATCGAGGCTCTTTGCGATTCTCTTGTGGGAAAACGAGAAGCATTCCCCTCTTATTGACATGTTTGACGGCGGATGAAGGAGTCATTGCGATCCAAGTTTATCCGAATTAGCCTTTCCTCATGGCGAAAAAATCACGCAAAAAAGTACGCACTGTTCCGACGCTGGCCTTGATCGCTCACGACGGCAAAAAGGCCCAAATGGTGGCTTTCGTGAAAGACCACCTTGAAACTCTCAAGTCTTACCGCCTGATCGCCACATCGACGACGGGGCAACACGTTTCCGAGGCCGGCCTCACTGTAAAGAAAATGCTCTCTGGACCAATCGGTGGTGATGCACAAATTGCCTCAGAAGTCGCAATGGGCAACTGCCATGGGGTGATTTTTCTACGCGATCCCCTTGGAATGCACCCCCACGACCCAGACATTTCGACACTCTTGCGCATCTGCGATGTTCACGATGTCCCTCTGGCCACCAACCTCGCTTCGGCCCGACTTCTGATTCGTGGTTTGAGTCGCGGTCTTCCGAAGCCTTGAGACGATAGAAACTTCTACTAATCTCTCGGGCCCTCTTGCCCCAAGCCGCAGAGCTGCATAAATTTGCGAACCCTCGCCAATACCGCGAGACTAGGACCGCATGAAAAGCCTGGCTTGTATTCTAATTTTCGGACTCGCTACTTATGCCTTCGCCGCTGATCGCCGCCCAGTGGCCTTAAATCCGGTCGCATCGACCGACTCTGAAATTATGAGTGGCGAATACAAGTTTGATCCGTCAATTCATTCCGATGTCTTGGCCGGAATTGAAACCGAGATGTGGGCGCGTGCTTACTGGCCAAAAGATCTCAAAGCAAATCGTCCCATTCTTTTCTTCTTACACGGAAACCATTCAACGTGCGGAACACTGACGACACCGCGAAGCGATTGGGATTGTACTTACACGACAGAGGGAGTGTGCCCCACGGGCATGACGGTCGTACAAAACCACGCCGGCTTCGAGTATCTCGGAAAGCATTTTGCCTCTCTGGGTTACATTGTGGTTTCGATCAACGCCAATCGCGGCATCACCTGCAACGAAGGTGAAGACGAAGACTCTGGTTTGATTTTGGCGCGCGGAAGACTTGTTCTGAAGCACATCGAACTCTGGAGAAACTGGGCGACTGCGGGCGGCGCACCAAAATCACTGGGCATTGCCGCAGAGACTTTCATCGACAAAGTCGATTTCAAGCAGGTCGGCTTGATGGGTCACTCAAGAGGCGGCGAAGGCGTTCGTGCGGCCTACAATCTTTATCGTGAAGAGAACAGCCGCTGGCGCGAAAAAATTCCGGGACTTCTGATTCGCGGAATTTTTGAGATCGGCTCTGTCGATGGACAATCCAATCGTGTGTTGAACGCCGAAGACACTGCTTGGAGCGCTCTTATTCCGATGTGTGATGGTGACGTTTCTGATTTCGCCGGACGATTGCCGTTTGAGCGAATGATGTCGTACACGAGCGAATCTCGAAAAACACCGAAATCGATTTCAATGGTTTGGGGCGCTAACCACAACTTTTTCAACAGTGAATGGCAAGAAAACGATTCGTACGGCTGCTTCAATCACTCAAAAATTTTCGGCGACGGACCAGAGTCCAAAGAGCAACAGGCTGTTGCCGTTCAGCTGACGACCGCATTCTTTGTCGCCAACGTCGGAAATGATCGCATCTCCGAGCAAGCCCAAACCCTCGATCCTGTTTGGACTCCGGCACAGAGCCTTCTCAACATCACCCGCATTGATCGCGATCACATCTACACACTTGATGAGGCTTATCGCGGCACCGTCGACAACTTCGATCGGACAACAGGAACAAGCTCAGCCGGGATCAATAACGAAGCGGTCGGAGTAAACATTGAGAATATCGAAGGCGAACCCAATCGAGTGCGCGTGGCTTGGCAGTCCCCAAGTGCGGATCGCTTTCTCCAACTCAATGCCAATGAACCAGGACAAGGGCGTGACATTGGTCATTTCGAATCGCTCGACTTCCGTGTCCGTCGCATGTTGGCCGAAGAAAGCCATAGCGCTCTCGACTTCGAAATCAGCCTCGCCTATGCTGACGGGTCGTTTTCTGACCGCGTGGCGGTTTCAGAATTCAGTGAAATCGTAGGGCCAGCAACGCAAGAAGATCTCTTTCAAACCATCCGCATTCCCCTCAAAGAGTTCTCACCGAAAAAAGAAGTGCGCGGCATTCGCTTCACGTTCAACAAAACCGGCCAAGATAAAGTTGAATTCGCTCAAGTTCGTTTCGGCGCAAGCCTCAAAGCTGAGATCGAACCTGATGTCGAATTGCCAGCACTGAGTCCTTCTTTTGGGAAGTTCGGTATGGGAACGGCGTCTCCTCCGCCGGCGATGACTCTTTTCCTTTCGAACTCTCGCGCCGTCATCGGCGACGTTCGATCGGTAAAAAAACACGGCAGTCGCGCCATCGAAATCGCCGTAACCTCAACGCGCAAACCGTTCCCGGTTGAATCATCGCTTCCGACACTCTTCATGGGCGGTAGCGCTTTCACAGTGTCGCGCCATGAAGGACCTCGTCGAATCGTGTTTACTATTCCGCTGAAAGACTGGGTGCAGCTGCCGCTCAAAGGCCCGATGCATGTCCAGTATGGAACACGTAAGCCAACCAAAGTTTGGCAGATGCCGCGCTACGATCTTTCTAGCTGGTCGATCTAGACGCCCGACTTAAATCCCCCGACCTCAAGCGCGTTGCGTGTGCGAGCCAGCTCTTTACACTTGTGTGTAAGAGTGAGGTTTTATGCAATTTCTTCGATTCGTTCCCTTAATGACAGCAGCGTTGTTCATTGCCGGAACCGCGAATGCAAAAGGCAAAACAGTCGTTGTTCGCCCCGAGGCAGAGATCCTTCGCAAGATCACTTCTGTCGCCGATGAAAAGAAAGACGTGCTCTTTGCCGAAGGCGACGCAGAGCCTGCTCATCAAGACAATCACGAAGAACCCGCTCCGCCGATCACCGAAACCGTCGTTGTGAAACCAAAGATCGAATCACATGACGTCGCACCTGAAACAGCCGTCCCCGCGAAGAAAGAAGAAAAGGTACACCCGATCCTCGCCAACACGACAGCCGTTGCAGCCGAGACGTCTCTAAAATGGCTCAAAAACGGAAACACTCGTTATACGAAACGCACTTTCCGCGCTGACGGCCGTTTGCCTGCCGATCGCGAACGAACAAAGACGGCGCAACATCCACACGCCATCGTTCTTTCGTGTGCAGATTCTCGCGTCACCCCTGAGATCGTTTTTGATCAAGGCATCGGAGAGGTTTTCGACGTCCGCGTTGCCGGTGAAGCTCTCGACTCATCCGTCGTCGCCAGTATTGAATACGCGGTCGAACACCTAGGTCCAAAACTTATCGTGGTCATGGGCCACACTCAGTGCGGCGCGGTCGGCGCAGCGCTCAAATTCAAAGAAGGAGAGTCGGCAGGCAGCGAATCTCTCGACAAACTCCTCGCTGAAATCCGTCCTCACCTAAAAACTCTGACCACCGAAAAACCAAGTAACAACCTCGAAGTCGAATCCGCTCTGAACGCCGACGGTGTCGCAAGAGACCTCGTTAAGCGCTCCGAAATCATTCGCAAAAAAGTAGAGTCCGGCGAACTCACCATCAAAACCGCCCTCTACTGGCTAGACTCCGGCCTCGTAAAATTCTACTAACCCCGCCAAAACCACCAAAAGGTGAACCACCAAAAGGTGCGCCGCTCCCGATGGTAGCGGACCTGCGTCGAAATGAGGCGCAGCCTAGCTGTCGTTTGATAATACGAACGGTCGTGCTATTCTGTTGGGGTCATGAACGAAGCAAAGGCCCTCACCAATCTTGAAAATGAACGCTCAGCGCGGGGTACGCGCTCGGTGATTCTCGACACTGCGATGAAGATCGCCAGTCGCGATGGCATTGAAGGACTCACGATCGGTGAGCTCGCAAAGGCTGTCGGGATGTCGAAAAGCGGGCTCTTCGCTCACTTCGGTGGAAAAGATCAGTTGCAACTTGCCGTGCTCGAACTCGCGACCGAACGGTTCGTTGATATCGTTCTTCGCAAGTCGTTTAAGTCTGCCGCTGGCATTCCCCGTCTTGAAGCGATGCTCAAGAATTGGATCGAGCATCTCAACGACGAACGTTCACTTCCGGGTGGAAGCATTCTTATCTCGGCATCGACTGAACTCGACGATCGACCCGGATTGTTGCGCGACTTCTTGCAGAAGGTGCAACAAGACCTGATCGCGAACATCGAGAAGGCGGCTCGGATCTCGATCGAAGAAGGTCACTTTCGTAAAGATCTAGACGTCGAACAGTTCGCTTGGTCCCTCTATTCGTTCGTTCTGGGTTATCATCATTTCAAACGGATGCTCGAAGACCCGAAAGCGGAATTGCACCTCACGCGGTCCTTCAACGGACTTCTCGATGTCGCACGGGCAAACAAGAAAACTGTGAAAACGAATTTGAAAACGAAAAAGAAGCACAAACTATAAGGAGTGCATTGTGGAACAGTTACCTTTCTACGGCCAGTTTCTCCAAGACGGAGTGACGACAGCCGCAATCATCGGGAGCATCGTCGCGATTCTCGCGCTTGGCTTCACCGGTGCTCCGCTACTCTTGTGGACGCTCGCAGCGGCTGCAATCTTGTGGGGATTCGCGATTCCGATGCCAGTCATCGGCGCTTTCGCGGTGATAGCACTGATCTTTAACATCACGCCGATCCGTCGCGCACTCGTGTCGGGCATCGTGATGAAGATCCTGGCTCCCATCATGCCAACGATCTCGCCGACAGAACGTGCGGCGATCGATTCAGGTTCAGTTTGGGCTGAAGGTGAGCTCTTCTCGGGCAAACCGAACTTCAAATATCTCATGAATGAGCCATACCCAAATCTCACCGCCGAAGAGAAGGCCTTCATCGATGGTCCGGTTGAGCGTCTCTGCGCGGCCGTCGATGATTGGGAAGTTTGGGAAACTCGCGATCTCCCAGCAGAAGCTTGGGACATCATGAAAAAAGAGAAGTTCCTCGGCATGATCATTCCGAAGGAATACGGCGGCCTCGGCTTCTCCGCTCTCGCCCACTCTGAAGTCATCATGAAAATTTCGAGCCGCTCGGTTCCGGCAACGATCAGCGTGATGGTTCCGAACTCACTCGGCCCTGCTGAACTTCTCGTTCACTACGGAACAGATGCTCAGAAAAAACATTATCTTCCGAAGCTCGCAACGGGCGAGGAGATTCCGTGTTTCGCTCTGACGGAGCCAACAGCCGGTTCAGATGCAAGCTCGCTCTCATCATCAGGTGAGCTGTTCAAGGGTGATGACGGCAAGCTCTACATCAAGCTGAACTGGAACAAACGTTGGATCACACTCGCTGCGATCTCAACGACCCTCGGTCTTGCGTTCCGTCTTCGTGACCCGAAAAATCTTCTCGGAAAAGGCGAAGACGTCGGCATCACTTGTGCCCTCGTTCCTTCGAACGCTCCGGGCGTCGTTCTCGGTCAACGCCACGATCCACTCGGCGTTCCGTTCTACAACTGCCCGACTCAAGGTAAAGACGTTGTCGTTTCAATCGATCAAGTCGTCGGCGGCGCTGACGGATGCGGTCGCGGTTGGAACATGCTCACTGAATGTTTGGCGGCAGGTCGCGGCGTATCGCTTCCGGCACAGTCGACAGGTGGTGCAAAACTCGTGACTCGCGTCGTGAGCGCACACGCTTCGATTCGTAAACAGTTCGGCGTGCCGATCGGCCGCTTCGAAGGTGTCGAAGAACCACTCGCACGTATCGCTGGTTTCAACTACATTCTCGAAGCCATGCGCCGCTACACGGTTGGCGCTCTCGATAAAGGCATCAAGCCTGCAGTCGTAACAGCAATGGCAAAGTACAACGCGACAGAGATGGCGCGTAAAGTGATCAACGACGGCATGGACATCATGGGCGGAGCGGGAATCTCTCTCGGGCCTAAGAACTTGCTCGGTCATTTGTACATGGGAACTCCGATCGGTATCACGGTCGAAGGCGCGAACATCATGACTCGCACACTGATCATCTTCGGT
This sequence comes from Bdellovibrionales bacterium, assembly GCA_035539835.1. GTDB lineage: Bacteria > Bdellovibrionota > Bdellovibrionia > Bdellovibrionales > JAMPXM01 > DATLHP01. Next base: position 1,307 of record DATLHP010000102.1, on the reverse strand, counting down.
CAGGGCGCGCTTCGTGCTCATCCTTACGCATTCCGTGAAGTCGCTGCGATTGAGAAGAAAGATTTGAAAGAATTCGACGACGCCTTCTGGGGTCACATCGGACACATCGTTCGCAACCTCTTCCGCGCCGTCGTCTTGAGCTTCACACGTGGTTATCTCGCGTCGAGCCCGGTCAGCGGATCGACTTCGATCTACTATCGTCGTCTTTCATGGGCATCTGCGACGTTCGCGATCATGGCAGACATCGCAATGGGATCACTCGGTGGAAGCCTGAAGTTCCGCGAAAAAATCACGGGTCGTTTTGCCGACATTCTTTCTTGGATGTATATCGGAACAGCGGTCTTGAGACGTTTCGAAGCGGAAGGGCGTAAGAAAGAAGATCTTCCTTTCGTTCACTTCGCAATGAACCACGCGCTCTATGAGATCCAAAAGGCGTTCGATGGTCTCTTCAAGAACATCGGCGTTCCGGGCCTCGGCTGGCTGTTTGGAAAAGTCGTCCGCGTCTGGTCGAACGTGAACGCGCTCGCAGGCGAAGCGAACGATCAACACACGCACAAAATCGCGTCGCTCATTCTCGACGACACAGAAATCCGCCTCAGACACACTGAAGGCATCTATGTTCCGAAGAACAACATCGAGCAACTCGGTCTTCTCGAAGAGACTTACGCTCTCGTGAAGCGTGCGGAAGGTGCCGAACGCAAGATCCGCGCGGCGATTAAGTCAAAAGCGATGCCGAAGATCAAAGGACCTCAGGCGGCACAAACGGCGCTCGAAAAAGGCATCATCACAAAAGCCGAATTCGAAGACGTTTCGCGTGCCGATGAAATGCGCTACAAGGCGATCCAAGTCGACTCGTTCTCACAGGACGAGTACATGGGTCACAAGAGCAAGAGCGCTGTGCATTTAGCGCATTCGGCTGCGAAAGAGCGAGTGGTCTAAAAGTCAGATGTCCGATATCTGAAACAAAAAAACCCGGGAGCGATCCCGGGTTTTTTTTATTTGTAGCGATGGGTATCGTTACCTGCTCAGATTATTCAACGCAGTCTGTGCTGATGTATCCCGGCTCACCGGCTTTGTTGTAACCGCGAACCCAGTTTGCATCGACTTCTTCAACCCAAATCTTGCGAGAAGCACCCGTCGTGAAAACCTGATCTGACGATGCAGGCTCGCGAACCGCAGGGCACGCCGCCTTCGTCACAACAAACTTTCCTTTGCCGGCTTTAGCTGCCTTCGCAGCTTTTGCTTTCGGAGCAGCTGGTGCTGCAGCTTTCTTTTTCGGAGCCGGAGCTGGTTCTGCAACTGGAGCT
>DATLHP010000101.1:0-7711 GCA_035539835.1 Bdellovibrionales bacterium | reverse complement strand
ATGAGATCGTGCCTGGAACGACTTTGATCTGAGCATTTTCGATGTCTGGATACTCATAGGTTCTCGAGCGATTACCGAATCCAACCAACGCAAAGTTTTTCGCGGGATCAAGAGGGATGAAGTAGAACGGAACTCCCGACGCTCCGACATAACTCGGATCGAGCAAATCGATGTTGTAGACTCGCTGGTCAGAATCAACGATCGAAATTTCAGTGATATCAATCGCAGCAGCACCCTTTACAGGAATAGCTAAAATAGCTGCATTTGGATCATTCTGGATGGGACCTGGCTTGGTTGCCTTCACCAAGGTTGAACATGCACAAAGAGACATGCCAATCGCAAGCAGACCGAGGGTTTTCAGCATCGACGGACTCCAGTTGTTTGATTGATGAGAGACTTCCTACGAAAATCGATTGATGTCGAGCAAATAGAGTCTTAAACCCGAGCCATGAAATTCCTAAAAGACCTTCGCTCTGTTCTGAATCTCACGGTCATCGTTGCTGGCCTTGGATACTTCGTCGACCTCTTTGACATTACCCTCTATGGAGTCGTTCGAGTTGCTTCGCTTAAGGACCTCGGAATCACCAATCCCGACGAGATCTTATCGGCCGGAGCATTTATTTATAACTCAATGATGTTTGGAATGATGATTGGCGGACTGCTGTGGGGAATTCTTGCCGACAAGAAGGGTCGACTCTCTGTGATGTTCGGCTCAATCCTTCTGTACTCTCTAGCTAATATTGCCAATGCCTTTGCCTGGAACGTTGAAAGCTATGCTCTTTTTAGGTTCTTAGGCGGAGTCGGCCTGGCCGGAGAACTTGGCGCCGCAATCACGCTTGTTGCGGAGTCATTGCCCAAAGAAAAACGTGGCCTCGGTACGGCCATCGTCGCCACTCTCGGGATGATGGGTATCCTCGCAGCCGCAAAGCTCGGAGGCCTGGTTCATTGGAAAACGGCATACCTCGTTGGCGGACTCATGGGTATTGCCCTTCTCTTTGCCCGCTTTAAAATCTCTGAGTCGTCGATGTTTCAAAAGCACGCCGCTCCGGCAGGCTCACGCGGCAATTTCTTTCTCTTGTTTCAGAGAAGTCGATTGGTTCGGTACCTTGCCTGTATCGCGGTTGGGCTTCCGGTCTATTTCACGACCGGCGTTCTTTGGACATTTGCACCTGAACTCACACAGGGGCTCGGCGTGATCGGCGAAGTCACGGCGGGTGATGCCATTCTCTATGGTTCGATCGGTCTCGTTATCGGCGACATTCTATCTGGATTCTTAAGTCAGATTTTTCAGACACGAAAAAAGGTTGTTGGTTCTTTTATCGCATTGGGCTTTTTGTTTGCGACGATCTACACGCAAGTCAGTGGGCTCACCAACACACAGATCTATCTTCTCTGTCTTTTGACGGGCATCTGCGTTGGTTTCTGGGCCGTTTTGGTAACGATGTCGGCAGAGCAGTTTGGAACGAACATTCGCGCGACGGTTGCGACAACCGTTCCGAATTTCGTTCGCGGTTCGGCGATTCTAGCCGTGTGGACGTTTGCTTGGCTGAAGCCGACGATCGGTGCTGCCACAGCAGCGATCTCAGTTGCGACCGTTTGTTTTGGACTCGCACTGATCGCCCTCGCCTTCTTGTCGGAAACATTTGGGAAAGATCTCAGTTTCGAAGAGACGTAAGACGGCGACGGGTTAGAAGTTAATTCATGCTTGTCTGTGAGTTGGACGCTCTAGCTCCGCTGAAATGAAGCTGAGCTGTGGTCCTTGCCTTGCTCAATGGTACGGCATGGAACGTGGGCATTAATCGCTTGAGGAGATCCCCTCCCCCTCTTCATCCTTGAGCGGCTTAAAGCGCAGACGTGGGCTCAGTCCCCTCTAAGTACACGTAGGCCTTTGAGCGCCCGTTCCAGTTTTTTTCTTACGCTTTATCTGTCAGCGGAAACAGCTGAATATTCATCTGATAAACACGATCTGCTTTCGACGACTTTCGTTTCACCGAAATGTCTTTCTGCAGGCGTTTACGCAATTGGCGAAGTTCGAAGCGAGTTTGTTGGAACTCTTCTTCAGTCAACGCCATCGTCATCGCACCGAATTCGCGATCTTTTGGAGAATCACGGAACAGGGATTCGATGCCGAGATAAATAAGCTCTGCTTGAAGCTTGCGAATCAATGCCACCGGAAGATCTTGTGGCGATTCAACGAGATCACGTGCTTTATAGATTTCACCTGTTTGCTCGTTGCGAGCGAGGTCACCCGATTCGATCAGTTTTTGAAGTGATGCGCGAATGTCTTCAACACTCGCTTTTGCGCGGAAAAGCCGTTGAAGAGATGCTGGATCGAAGCTCGCGTTCGACTGCTCAGACATCGCAAACAACACCCAGCCGATCCAATCCGGAACCTTCTCCCAAGAGGCGCGATTGATCTCGCCAGCGTCGAAAGCACGCTTTGAACGAAGGTCCGAAAGCTCTTTTAAGAACTGGTTTCTGTCCATGGGCTCGTTCGCCTGTCCGTAGCGAACTAGTGCCCTAAATTCTTCGGTGTCCGTACGATTCAAACGAAGCGCACGAGCAAATTTCGTAATCATGTCTTCAGAAATATTGCGACGACCTTCAATGATGAGCTTGAGGTAGTTCGGCGAACGAATGTCCGCAGCAGCCGAGAAAGTCGAATACGAATACGGACGAAGTCCCGTGCTCTCTGTCGAGCGCCGGAATTCGTAGACATCTTTTAGATAAAGGCGAAAGTCTGTGTATTCACCAAGTGACGGCGGTTGCAATGGGGGAAAGCCCAATTGTTTTGCCGGAGGGCGCGACGAAACTTCGTGCGTCGAGAAAGCCATATTCACCTCTAAGATGCTCAATCTGTTGCTGTCGCGAAAATTCTAAGCGAGCGCGACAGCATTCGTGCTGTAAGTGAATGCTTCCATCATGTTGTTCGAATTGCAAACGATTTTGATCCGTTAGCTCAACAGTCAGGCAAACCCAGTTTTGTTCAACGCACTAGTTTCAGCGTGCGAACCGGAGCCTGCATTCGCTGAACAGTGAGGAAAATCGAGTCTTGTTTTCCACCGTATGGTGACGGACGAATAACTACTTCAAGGGTCAAGTTGCCGTAACCATCATTTGAATTCAAACGCGTCTCACGAATCGTGTCGCTGAGAGGTCCCTTGAAGTGCACAGGGCGAAGATCTTCGCTAGCGCGTGTCGGCTGAAGCGCGAGTGCGAGATCCATGTCGCCACCGTTAAGAGGACGAACAAGCGGGCCAACCCAAGCGATGACTTCTTCTGTGCGCGGGCCAGTACCCATCGACATCTCGATCGTGAAATCAGCTGGTCCGTTCATCACTTCTGTCGTGATCAACTTTAAAAACTTCAAAGACGCAGGATGATCCGGACGATGCTCAGTGTTCCAAATCGTTTCAAGGAAGCGATCATATTGACCGTTTTTTGCAACACCGAATCCGTTTCCACGAACGAAGAGGCCGGCGCCGGTTTGACGCTGAAGAATATAAGCATTGCGAACAACCGAACCTTCGAACTCGCGTACTTTCATGATCACAGTTTCGCAGCTTTCAGATTCATCCATGCAAACGGCTTCAAGCTCGATATTACCAACGCGATCACGTAGAACGCGATCATTTGCAAGGCGACCTTCGAAGTCGAAAGGAATACGGCGACCGCCACGATCAAGAACGAATGCGGCGCGAGCGGTGCGCATCTCCCAATCAACCGTGAATGATCCAAAGCTCAATTCAGAAGCGAATTCTTTGTCGAGACGACGTTGTTTAGCATCGGGGTCTGCTGCCAAATGGGCCATCAGCTGTTCACGAAGGCTGTCCATCGAAGAGCCTGAGTAGTAGAGATCTTGACCGCGATAGTCGCGAACATTGCTCAGCACGCCGGCTTGAGGGTCTTTGCGAGTCGAGTTCAGCCGATCGAGTTCTTCAGGAGACATCGGCCATTTTACCGAAGGTTCTTCTGAAACTTTGTTTTCATCCAACGACGCTGTCGAACCCGGAACGAGATCATCGAGATCGGCCTTTGGCGTCAGCGTACCAGTGCCTGATTTCTTAGGATCACGCTTGAGATTCGTTTTTGTAGGGACAGTCGGAGCCGACTTCGACTTCTTTACGTCTGGCTTCTTCTTAGAATTGTCGCCGTTGCTGCCCTTTGAACAAGCCGCAGTCAAAATCAGCACCGTGACCGCAAGCCAAGCACCCAACAAACGAATAATCTGAGATCGTGTCGTCGACGACATAGTCGCTCCCTCTTGGATTTGTATCCACGGGGAAGAAAAGCAAAGCGCGGGCCCGGCTCAGTGTTATCTATAAGGATTTGAATGGGTTGAGCCCGCTAACATCAAGACAGAGTGCCCATTTACGGCGTCTTTCGGCACCCTATTCCCGATCAACCTTCGTGATAATCAAGGTCTTTATGGAAGGTTTCTTCAAGGAATCCAAGAGCCACAAATGCGACGATCATCGCGATGAGCCCTGTCACAGCTCCGCTCAGCATCACACCCATCGTCGGAATTCCCCATCGAAAAACGACGTTCATTGGAATGACAGAAGCGCGCACAAAATTCGGAACCGAGGTCGTCATCGTCGCTCGAATATTCGTTCCGAATTGCTCAGCCGCAACCGTAACGAACATCGCCCAGTAGCCAGAGAAGAATCCAATGATCAAACAGCATAAGTAAAACGCGAAGAGCGACGCCTTTGCCATCGTCAAGAAGACGACGACCATCACAGCGACACCGATCAAGTAACCAAAGATCGCCTTACGACGACTTTGCAGTCTGTGCGAAACAATACCGCTCATGAAGTCACCGACCGAGAGCCCCGCATAGCAGAACAGCACCGCCAAGTGCGCCTCAGGCGGAGCATCCATTCCCCACGCCTTTCCAAACTCTGGCGAGAACGTCATCAAAATTCCGACGACGTACCAAATCGGAACCCCGATCAATATAACAGCAAGGAACTTTTTAAACGTTTGCCATCGGGTGAAGATCGAAAAGAAATTGCCTCGCGCGATACTGGTTTCTTTCGTGCGATGAAACATTCCGGACTCGCGAACTCCAACCCGTAAAAGAAGAACCAAGAAGCCCATAACGCCGCCGATGATGTAAGCAGCTCTCCACGAAGGAACGAATTCCGCAACCAGGCCGCCGAAGACCGCACCTAAAATCCCGACTCCTGCGACGATGCTGGTTCCATAGCCACGGAGCCGCTGCGGAAGAAGCTCTGCAATCAAGGTGATACCGGCACCAAGCTCGCCGGCAAGGCCGATTCCAGCAATCAAGCGAAGGGCCGCATATTGATCGACGGTGGTTACGAACGCGTTGGCGATATTCGCTGCTGAATACAAAAAGATGGATCCGAAAAGAACAGAGAGTCTTCCGCGCTTATCTCCGAGTACGCCCCACAAAACGCCGCCGAAAAGAAGGCCCAACATCTGCGCATCCATGAGATATGTTCCGACGTCGATCATTTGATCTGCCGAAACACCGAGATCCGAGAGACTGCGCGTGCGCACCATCGAGAAAAGCAAAAGATCATAAATGTCGACGAAATAACCTAAAGACGCCACGACGATGGCCATGAGAACAGGGCGATCCAACTGTTTTAATTCACGCATGCGACGTTCTTTAGACGGATTTTAGGGTGCGTGCAACTCGGATTGTTTACCAAGGAAGTCGGCTTCGAATTGATTTTTACGGAGCCAACCCTTCGTGCGCCGATATTCTGGAATTTGAGTTTCAACCAAAGCCCAAAACTTCGGTGAATGATCATAGTGGACGAGGTGGGCAAGCTCGTGAACAACGACGTAGTCGATCACTTCGGGGGGTGCGATGGCCAAGCGCCAGTTGAAGCTCAAACCGCCCTTCGAAGAGCAGCTCCCCCAACGAGTTTTTTGCGAACGAAAAGAGAGCTTCGAGTACTTCAGATTCATGGACTTTGAAAAGTGCTCAACTCGACTCGTGATCAACTCACGTCCATGTTTTTCATAAAACGATGAAATGTGCTTTGCGATTTTTTCGCGGTTCAGTGTCTCTGGGGTTTCGACAACGATGTCGTCACCAACCCGCCGAACTGATGCTTTACGCGCCGATGCGATTCGGAGGCGCAGCTTAGAGCCGAGAAACAAAAACTCTTCGCCATGGGCATACATCTTTTTTGGGTAAGCCGAGCGCAGCACTTGATACCCAGCCAATGTCTCTTCGATCCAGGCTTCATTTGATTTTACGAACCCAGCAAGTTCTCGCATGCTCACACGAACTGGAGCCGTAATACGAAGAAGCCCATTGAGCTTCACGGTCATACTCATACGACGACGATAAGGCTTTCGAATCACTTCGGTCTCACGACCGGCCAAGACGATTTTTTCTGAACGCGAGCGTGTTTGAACCGATGGGACTTTGAGGAACTGGAACATCGACTTTATTCTGAGGTTTCATTGATAGCGTTGCAATCATTTCGATGAGGAACTAGTTTTGCCTAAGGAATGATGGGAAGCAGCGATTTTGACGGCTTACAGCCGCAAACCATTTTGAGAGCCATCGAACAGGCGGGATTTTCCGCGACGGGCGAGTATTCGCAGCTCAATTCCTATGAGAACCGCGTTTTTGATCTGCGACTCGAAAAAAATTTGAAGGCGCCAGATCCGACTGAACGCGTGATCGCGAAGTTCTATCGGCCGAGACGCTGGTCTGAAGCTGCCATTCGCGACGAGCACGAGTTTCTCGCCGATCTTCAACGCGAAGGAATTCCTGCCATCGCACCGCTGACTTTGAAGAATGGCCAGACGACGCTCACTCATGAGGGTTACATCATGGCTCTTTTTCCTCGTGTCGTCGGTCGAATGCCCGATGAGTTTCTTCCGGGTCAGTTGAAACAAGTCGGCCGCACTCTTGCGCGCATTCACAACGTCGGCGCTCGTCACGTCGCCAAACATCGTCCACATTTGACGACCGAGAACTATGGATGGCCAGCACTCGATCGCCTCGAACGCTTTGTCTATCCAGAACTTTGGCGTCGCTACGAAGAAGTGTGCATCGATATTTTAGAATCCATCGAAGAGCCGCTACTCGATGCGACTCACATTCGACTTCATGGCGACTGTCATCGCGGAAATCTGCTCCACAACGGCAGCGAATTCTTTTTCGTCGACTTCGATGATTTTTGTAACGGGCCCGTGGTTCAAGATTTTTGGATGCTTTTGAGCGGATCGATCGACGACGACGAACAAGCGGAGATCGAACAAGAAGAGATTTGCTCGGGATACGAAGAACTTCGCGAAATTCCCGATGAATGGCACCTTTTTGAGCCGCTTCGGGCTTTGCGAATCATTCACTACGCCGGGTGGATCGCGCACCGCTGGAATGACCCATTTTTTCAGAAAATCTTCCCTGAATTCCAAGGCTACAACTACTGGCTCGATGAGCTCACTCAGCTCGAAAAAATCGCCCAAGAGTTGTAGATTTGATGCTTAGCATCAGGGCCTCTTGCCTTGCGGGTTTCCCGGCAAAAGCGCTAGGATGCTGCGTTTACGACCGGGTCCCGCACAATGAAATCCAGTGAACCCCGCCAGGGCCGAAAGGCAGCAACGGTAACTGATCTTTTCATGTGATGCGGGGGTGCCCGGTCACCTTTTCCAATTCGGAGTAACGTTGGCTTATCAGGTGATTGCTCGTAAATGGCGGCCGCAGTCTTTCCAC
>DATLHP010000100.1:0-4444 GCA_035539835.1 Bdellovibrionales bacterium | reverse complement strand
TAAATATATGTAATTACACGCTATTTCGCACTTCGCTTGAGCCGCCGTGCCGGCAAACCTAGGTATGCCAGCTGTATTCGGTCTTTCAGCTGTCGAAAACTTCGCCACACCCAAAGAGGAGGGCGGCGACATCGCTGTAGGGGTCGTGCTAAAACAGACGTTCATGACCTCGTTTTATGCCCGCTGGTTCGGGCCCTTTTTTCCCGAAGCTCCAAAGGAGCCGCTGGCGACGTGTTCGAACTGCGCGATGGTGGGTTGTCGCTCTGAAAAATCACGTGATCCGGGTCCGTTTTCTCCGGATCTAAAATGCTGCACGTATTTTCCTTACCTTCCGAATTTTTCGATTGCAGAACTTTTGGCGAAAAAATCTTCGACTGCTCTATCTCTGCTGAAATCCGCGCCTCAAGACGGAGTGCTTGTGCCGTTAGGGCTATTTCCGATCGGTGATCGCCGGTTCAGGCAGGCAGAGAGCGACGATTTCGGAAGAGACCCACGCCTGGCGTGCCCGTTTTTGAGTGAGGGTTCATGTCAGATATGGGAACAGCGCCCGACCGTGTGCGCCTCTTATCATTGCTTTTCTGTGCAAGCCGAAAAGGGTCTCGAATACTGGTGGACCAATGAACAGCTGGGCAATCAGCTTGAGTGGGTTCTTGCGCACGAGATTTTGTGGCGAATCGGTTTCACTGATGACGATACCAACGCCATGATCGAAGCCGCGCAAGACGGCGAGGGTATCGAAGAAACCTGGGGCGAATGGCGCAATCGAAAAGCCGAGCTCTTTGCTAAAATGCGCGAAGTCGCGCTAACGATTACTCCTGATGAAATCGCGGATCTCGCGGGACAAGAGGGCGCTGAAATGAAAGAGCGTCTTTTTGAACTTCGAAGAAGCTTTCTGTGATCACCAGCCTGTGTTAGAGACTGTCTACCTATGAGCACCAATGTCGTAACCGAAAGACAAAATGCCTTGATCACTGAGTACGCGAAACTCCCATCGTGGGAAGATCGTTACAAGCGCTTGATCGATTACGGTAAAAGTCTTCCTGCGATGCCAGATGAACTTCACGATGAGAAGTACAAGGTCAAAGGTTGCCAATCGCAAGTATGGCTTCACGCGAAACTCAGTGATGACGGGACTGTCGAGTTTCAAGCCGACAGCGATGCATTGATCGTCAAAGGTCTCGCGGCAACATTGGTGGCTGTGTATTCGAAAGCAACACCTGACGACATTCTCGCGGCGTCACCGCAATTCTTGAAAGAGCTTGGCTTCGAAGGACACCTGTCTCCATCGCGCGCCAACGGACTCTACGCGATGCTCAAGCAAATCCTCATGTACGCTCAAGCCTTCAAGCTGATGGCGACTCGCTGATCACAAATCGATCGTTGCGTGGATGCGCGATGTATCGTCGTCGTCGTCCAGCGCTTGAACGAATTCGAAGACTTCTTTCTTTTGATCGTCAGTGATGTCTGCTTTATTTTTCGCTTTGTATGAAAGCTCGGCCGTCGTGATTTTCCAACCGCGACCAGTGAGAGCCGTTTCGACGGTTTTCAAATCTTCCGGCGCCGCTAGAAAGCGAAACGAGTTGTCTGAAACTTTCTCGACTTCGTTTGCTCCGGCTTCGATTGCGTCTTCTTCTGGATCGCCAACGCCGTCTTTTGTCGCTTCAAGCAACGACACGCGATCAAACATCCACATGACACTGCCCATTTCGCCAATGCGGCCGTACTTGTTGAAGATTTGTTTGATCTGGCTGGCGGTGCGGTTGCGGTTGTCAGATTGGCACTCGACGATCACAGCCACTTGATGAGGACCGTAGCCTTCGTAAGTGATCTCTTCGATCTGTGCAGCATCGGCATCAAGGCCTGCGCCTTTTTTGATCGCGCGTTCGATGGTGTCTTTTGGAACAGAGGCTTCTCTTGCAGAATCAATCGCCATACGAAGTCGGGAGTTGGCGTCGGGATCAGGTCCGCCAAGCTTTGCCGCTACTTGAATTTCGCGGGCGAACTTAGTGAACTTTGCGCCTTTTTTAGCGGCATTGGCCGCCATTGCCGGGTTTTTCCAACTCTTTCCCATCGTGCCTCCGAAGTTTTCAAATTTATTTCGCGGGCTTACAGGGTGTCCAGGACTTTATGCAAAGCAGACCGAAGGGCTTTGCTGTGATGCCGGCGGCATCGCGACATCAATCAGGGGTTGCGGGGACTGCTGCGCAATGGCACGAAGAAGGGGTATGGAGCCTACGAAGCAAGCATCTCTATCCTCGGCAAGCGACTGGTTCGCTATCCGCGACGTTCAAGTAAAGCTTGAACAGCTTCCTCGAGTCGTTGGCGAGGGTTTAGGCCTCACAGTTCCAGTAAAAGACTTCGAACTTGGCCGAGACGTCGGCGTTGTTCCGCCCTCGCAGCTTCCGCCAAAGCCAGGCCTTTTTAAGACCGAAGGACAAGCGCGATTGCTGCATGATCTTGCATCGATTGAACTACAGGCAACAGAGCTTGCGGTTCGAACCCTGGTCGAGTTTCCAGATGCGCCAAAGGACTTTCGAAACGAACTCGCTGAACTCGCGGTCAGCGAAGGGCGACACCTTCAACTCTGTCTCGATGGGATGAATGACCTTGGCTTCCCGTGGGGATCTTGGGATGTGCATTTAACACTTTGGAATGCAGTATCGCCTGAAGACAGTCTGCTTGATCGCATTCTCATTGTGCATCGCTATCTTGAAGGCTCGGGCCTAGATGCTGGCGAGTCGATTCTGCGCCGGATGCAAGGAGTGAAGGCTCTGCGCGCACGTCCGGTCGTCGAAACGATTGTTCGCGAAGAAGTGGATCATGTTCATTTCGGAAGTCGCTGGTATCGCCGAACGGCTGAGGCATTGCGACTCGATCCCGATAAAGACTTTGAACATCGAATTGCGAAGGTGGCTCGCGAAGTCCCGAGACGAGAACGTTTGGCTCATGATCTTCGTCGTCGTGCTGGTTTTACTGAAACGGAACTTTCTATTCTCGAGCGTTTTTCAGAGAATCCAAATCGGTGTACCAATGTCTGAGAATTCGAACGTCATTCAACCTCGACCTGCCGATATCGCGCTTTGGTCGCTTGCATGCCACTTCGCTGCGTACGCGATGTTCTTTCTTCCGTTCGGCCATATTCTTGGCCCGTTGATTGTTTGGCTCGCAAAGCGCGACTCATCACCAGAAATCGATGCGCACGGAAAAGCGTCTTTGAATTTTCAACTGACGATGTCGTTGATCTATTTGTGTCTTGGCATCATCGGAGTCGTACTGATTGCTATCTTGATCGCAGCAGGTGCTGTTGAAATGTTTAAAACAGAGCATCTCGATCTGATGACTGCTAACTTGATCGTCACAATGATCGGTCTGGTTTTGATTGCGATCTTAAGCGTGATCGGTGCGATCTATGGATGGGTGATGATCGCAGTCAACGGCATCCGCGCCTACGACGGAAAGCCCGCATACTACCTGCCTTCGATTTCATTTTTGAAATAAAACTGAGTCCGACATCTGCGGCAAAGACTGGTCGGCTAGTGATACGCAGCAACAGGCGCCCGCAAAAACGACTGCATCTTGTTGCTGCCGTAACTTTTAATCGCATGCCGCTGGTTACACGGCCGACAAAGAAGCCGTAGATTCTCAAGCTCAGACGTCCCGCCCATCGCAAACGGCACGATGTGATCAATTTCTGTGGCACGGCCAGATCCGCAGTTTTGACATCTACCTTGATCACGCATGTAGAGCGCATGTCGAATGACTGCTGGATAGTAACGAGTTGGCTGTTTTACCTTCCCTGGGGGAGGTAGAGGGGGCGATGCGGCAATTGCTGATGACTGGGCATCGGTTTGAGTTTCAGTTTGAGTTCCGGTTTCAGCGTCAGCTTCAGTTTGGATCTCAGGCTGAATCTTCAAACTGTGCTTTTGATTCTTTTTAGCGTGGTTACGCTTAGCCTTCTCAACAGGATCCCATCTTGAAATGCACTCATCGGCCATTTCGTTAATCAAATCTCCAAGACTCATATTCGGATTTGATTGAGCTTTGAGTTCAAAAAGACGCTTTAGCTTTGGCTCAAGCACTTCATCATCAGAAAAGAACGTGCGATCGATACCCTTGGCTTTTAGATCAAGCATCGGCCACAAAAACGACTCGGCTTGAAGGACTTTCTCTGCTTTGAGTTTTGAGCAGCGCTCGAGCTTCTCTAAAACTTCGACCTTTTGCTCAATGGTCCGATGAATCGATGCCTGCTTCTCTTTATTGAACATTGTTCGAGCATTCACCAGATTTGAAAGGGTCAAAGCTCCGCTCTCAATCTTCTCTTCTATCTGCGGGATCTCTTTCATCAGTCTCATTGCGCTAATGCGGTTATTGGCTTCATGTTCTGAATAGCCAAGAACTTTCGTCGCGTATTCAAAAAGAGATGGAAGCTTATGCTTGCAAAAGA
>DATLHP010000099.1:0-13436 GCA_035539835.1 Bdellovibrionales bacterium | reverse complement strand
ATGGATTCCGTGTGAATGATGCAACAGGCGATTCGGCGTTGATCTCACATACGATCGGGCAAATCGGAAGTTCGAAGCGAAATGGGCCACTTCGCTTTATCGCGAACAACCTCGGAATGACCGAGAGTGAGTTCTTCATCTACTGGCTCTTAAACAAGATTTGAGGTGTGAAATGAAAAAATCAATCGCTTCAATCTTAGTCGTTTCTTCGTTGATCGCGCCTTTGGCTGGTGCCAATCAGGCTTCGTTGCCTGCGGTGGCATCACGTTTGTTGGTTACAGAGGCTGAAAAGCCAGCTTCTGCGGTTCTCGTCGTCAAATTTGCGGCGGTTCCAGGTCGAGATGTTCTCGATTGGATTTCTCGCATTCCGGGCGTTCTTTCGGTAGGACGCCTCGCGAAGGCAGAGACTGATTACTTCCGTCGTGCTTACCGCGTTGAACTCAAAGGACGCTTGTCTTCAATCGTTGCTCAGCTTTCAACGTCAAAACAGATTCAATCGATCGAGAAAGTCGGACTTGCTGAGCTCTTTGCTGTGAATCCATCGAATGGCAAACAAGAAACGAATGATCCATTGGTCAATTACCAGTGGGGAATGAAGAGCAATGGCCAAGTCGTTCTAAAGGAGATCGATGACCTTCGCTCAGAGAAAGTCGTCGCGGACCCCGCGGGTCCTTCAATGGACGTTGGAGTGTTCAATTCAAATGCGCTCTTGTCTGGAATCAATCGCGATGTTGTCGTTGCCGTTTTGGATAGCGGTATTGACTATGAACATCCGGATCTCGCAGCGAATATCTACAAGAACGAGAAGGAATGCGTCGACGGCAAAATTCCGTTCAGAGCGACTGAAGACAAAGACGGTAATGGTCTCATTGGCGATTGCATGGGTTGGGACTACTCGGGGCGTCGCCCAGAGGGTCGAAACAATACAGAAGACAGCAGTGGTCACGGAACACACGTTGCGGGCATCATGTCTGCGATTTCAGGTAACGGAATCGGTGTTGCCGGTATTTCAAGCCGTATCAAAATTCTTCCGATCAAAGTCACTGGCAATTCTGAAGAAGAAGAACCAACAGAAGAGCCAAAAGGAAAGCCTCGTCCTGATCGCAAGATCATGACATTTGCTGACCGTATTGCTGCCGGCATTCTTTACGCTGTGAAGATGAAGGTCGACGTGATCAACATGAGTCTTGGTTGGCCGATCAGTGTTGACGCTGAGTTTTTACGCGAGGCTTTCGCTGAAGCTCGAAAAGCCGGAATCGTTATCGTTGCGGCGGCAGGTAACAATACAAGTGGCGTCCCGGTTTTCCCATGTTCTTACGAAGGCGTGATCTGCGTAGGATCAGTGAATATCGATGGACAAATTTCTTCATTCTCGAACTACGGCGGTCAAGTCGACGTTGTTGCTCCGGGCGATGAGATCTTGAGTACGTACCCGATGGCGCTTGATACGAAGTTTTTCGCGGTGAAAGGCTACGATTTCAAGAACGGAACAAGCCAGGCAGCACCAGTGATTTCCGCACAAGCGGCACTCTTGCGTGCAATGAATCCTTCGATTTCGACGGATCAAGTCGTTGCTCGTTTGGCCGTTGGCTCAAAGCCAGTCAAGTGGGGCCCAAAGTACGGCGTGAATGGCGCGCCTGATATCGCGAAGGTTCTCTCTGCGAAGCCGCAGCCAGTGGTTCGTCCGATCTTCAAGTCAGTTTCGCAAGTCACTTATAGTCGGGACCGGAAGGCATTCAAAATTGTTCTTCCGATCAAGAACTATTGGACGTCGGCCACGGGCGTGAAAGTGTCTGTACGCATCGATGAGAAGCATCTTGCTCTCGATCAAGGTGAGTTCCAAGTAGGAACGCTGAACGAAGGAGAGGCGAAGACCTTGTCTCTTTCGGGGCGAATTCTTGATTTGAAAAAGCCTCGTGAGGCGCGCTTACTGGTGACGATCAGTTCGGGCGGTGAAGCGGCGAAAACATACACCCAGCAAATCTATCTGACGCGTCAACTCGAGAACGATTCTGAAGTGAAGACGACTCCATTGGTTCTTTTGAAGAGCCGTCCGAAACTTCTCTTACGCGGTCTTCGCTCAGTTCGCGAAGACGACGCTTTCCCAGAATTTCTCGTGAGCGATGTCACGCCTCAAGGTGTTGAGGTCGGCGTTGTTCGATTGGAGAATGGTCAGTTCAAAGAGCAAACTCCAGTCAAGATTCCGAATTCAATCGAGCTTCGTTTTGCGCTGCGGGCGGATCTCAACTACGACGGGAAGAGCGACTACCTTTTCTCGACGACAACAGAGATCAATGGGGCAAAGGGAATTCGCTTCACGATGTTGAAGAACGACTTCTCTCCGGTTATTCCGGGACAGCCATTCGTCGATATCGCACTCGATGGTGGAATTCTGACGGGAGAAGGTCTTCAGTATCCGACGTTTGTTCCATTCGATACTGCTGCTGGAAAGATCGCAGGATTCGTATTCACGAGTACCGGTGGGCTTCCGAAAGAAGATCAGAATCCTGACAAGTTGGAGTTCGAGCCGAACATCGCTCGCGATCGTGTTTACTTCTATGAGCCACGCCAAGGGGCTGATGGAAAGTTCATTTTCGCAACTCGAGCTTTTGACAACTATGCGTTCACATCGAAGATGCGCGAGCTATTGAAGCTACGTGCACGAGAAGATGCAGGTCTTGCATTCTTGCTTCCGCAAACGGACAAAGACTTTGCGTCGGGTACCGTTCGCATGTTGATCAAGATCGGTGTGAGTTCGTTTAAAACATACAAGGTTGTTGCTGTAAATGGTGGTGCGAATCTCGTCGCACGAAACTTCCAAATGGCAGACATCGCTTTGAACGGGCAGACGTTTGAAGCGGCAACCATTCTTAGTTCGATGATCAACCTCGATTCGACAGTGCCTGAGCATATGGCGGGAACAGCTTTCGCGACATTCTTCAACAATGTCGAAGCTCGCGTTTCAGCGTTGAGCCCGACGGCGGTATCGCTCTCTGGAACGACGCCAGTTCGTCCGCTTCGTTTGCAAGATCATCTGATGGATTTCACGCAAGCCTATGCGTCGGGAGATTCTTTGATCGGATTCTTCCAAACGAAGAGTCAGTTGCTTGTGCGTGCTCAAGGGCCAACCGGTGCTGTGCAAGATCAGCAAGCGATTGATCGTTCGAGCATGATTCCGGATTCTCTCTTTAAGCCATTCCCGATTACGAGCGGAGTTGGCACAAAGAAAGTCCCAGCGCTCTACATGGACTCAACGCTTCTCTTGGCAAAACGTCTTTTCGTATGGACATACGAAAACGGAAAGCTGACATCGCCAATGCTCATGAACGTCGAAATGCCCAACGGCTGTCAGCCGCTCGCACCTCGACGTTTTGGAACTAACGGCGAAGCAGCTTACGTTCTTCTTTGCCAATCGGGCGCAGACTCATGGGCGATCAAGACGCTCACGGTGCATTAATCAAGGGCATATGGCATATCGGCAGAAGGCATAGGGCTCTGGCATAAGGGCATAGTGGGGAATGGCAACGGCATATGCCGTTGCCTCTTGCCTTCGACATATGCCTTTGGCCATTTGACCATGGCCGTATGCCATCTGCCTCTATGCCGTTATGCCTTTTTTAGCTTCGCTACCGCTCGTTCTGCGGTCGCGAATGCTGTTTCAAACGCCGGGTTTGCCCAGACGTCTTGGCCGATGAATTGAAGGCGATCGCTGAAGCCTTTTGCGATCGTCTCTGCTGCGCCACTAGCGATAATTCCCTTACCAGCAACCGGAAGTGCGTGACCCCAGCGCGTGAGTCGGATTCCTTGAATCGACTCTGCTGGAACACCCATCGTCACAAGGTCTTTTCTTAAAAGCTCATCGACTTGGTTGCGGGCCTTTGTATGTGCATCCGGGTGGAATAAGAACTGTCTTGCGCCGTCGAAAGGAAGAGGGCGGTAGAGTGAAAGAACATTCGTGTCGCCTTGCGCGCCGCTGGCCCAGTCCGCCATCAAAATATCGGTATATGGTCTACGACCATCTTGAGAAAGAGGCGACGGCGGCTCTGGAACTTTTCCTTCGAGTGAGAATGCATCGTAGAATGGATTTTCGATACGGCTATCGAGCATGACGTTCGCAACGACGTAAGCGCGGTAAGAAATCTGCTTAATTGCAGCATCCATTGCGGCCGGAAGATCGTCGATGAGTTTTTTCGCTAAGAACTTCGGAGCGGCAAAGAGTGCTTTCTTTGCATCAATCGTCGTGATCTTTCCGTCTTTGAAATACGAAACACGCACGCGATCGCTCATGACCTTGATATCGACAACAAAAGCATGGGCAACGAGATTGCGTGAGCGATCAGTCGACATTTTTTCGAAGAGCGCTTGCGAGATCGCAGAGTTGCCGCCAGGGAAAGCGACGATGCCGCCCATTTCGCCAGCGACGAAGTTAAGACCTTGAGCTGCTGAGATTTCGTCGATGGAAGCGTTGAACGAAGACCAGCAGTAGATTTGAATGAACTCGAGAATTAACGGATCAATCGTTCCGAATTCGCGTTCAAGCCATACTTTGAAAGTGATTTTATCGAGTTCGCGAACACGAGCTGCTTCTTCGGAATCATCCGAGAGTGGGATCTCTGGATAGCTTTCGTTGTAGATCTCAGTGAACTTTGCTTTGACCCGGTCAAAGTCAGCGCGTGCGCTTGGACGCATTTCTGCATTCCAAAAGTCTTCGTGAAGTTTTCCTTGAAAGAGAACCGGCGCTTGTTCTTCAGTACGAGTGTGTTTCCAAAGATCGAGTTCTTTCAAAAGCTGATCGAGTGCGCTTCCGTCATCTGTCGCGCAAAAGTAGGCGGCCCCTTGAGAGTAACGATGCCCTTTGTATTCTTCTCCGACAGAGAGTCCACCGAAGCGGGGAGCTTGTTCGAGAAGAAGAACATTTTTCGAGGGTGCCCAGTGAGCGGCTAAGAGTCCTGCGATGCCTCCGCCGATAACAACGAGATCGTATGACTCTGTTGGTTTCGGTAGGCCGCCCATGCGCTCAAGAAAGCCCGGCTTATTCCACAAAACGTCATGCGGAAGATCTTCGTTATCACCATTGAATACCGTGCTGGCGAAAGAGCCCGTGTGAAGCGAAATCGGTGAGGCCGCCGAGCGAGTGAGTTCTGAAAAGTGACTCGTTGATGTGCCCGCGAAGGCTTTCACTGACCATGGAAGTTGCGAGAGGGCGATACCAGCTGCAGTGGATTTAAGAAGCTCACGGCGATTCATCGAAAGCGGTCCTTTTCAGTGAAGCACCGTCATCGCTCCTGCCTATAGACTTGGCAAGTTTCTCGAAGGAAAAGTGAAATCAGTTCTCAATAAGCTTTCGAAATTACCGCAGGGTTTCGAATTCGTAGGTGAAGCTGCCCTCGGCATTCCAGCACGAAGATTGCGAAGTCACCTCGCGAGTCGGGAAGCGTTTCATGACGTGGCGAACGATCGTCTCGTTTAGTTCGCAAGACTCGCGTGATTTCAACGTCACTGAGTGCCAGCTGGCTTCGACACCGTCAGTAGAAACCGATGGAGCTGCGAATTGTGCTGTGATGTTGACGGCGCTCGTTTCGGGAAGTCCACCAGAACAACGAACATCAGGGTTACGGGCTCCGAGAAGCGTTAAGAAATGCTCAGTCTGAGCTTCTGCATAATCGCAGCTATAGAAGGCGCGTGAATTGAAATAGCTGAAACGAACGGTTTGCGGTGTCCATGTGACGGTCTCAGCGACAGCGGTCACAGTCATGACTGTCATGAGAGAGGCAAAAGCGATGCTGATCATCTTCATGGGAAACCTCGTTCGGATGGGCCGGGCTATAAAATAGTGGCCCACCGAAAAAGGCAAGGATTAGAGCGATTCGAGCTCGTTCATGATGTCGTTAACTTCTTCGAGGTGATTTTTTCCACGACGAATGAGTTCGATAGCGTGTGCCTGTTTCAAAAGGCCCTGGGCCATTTTTTCGCAAGCAACTTGCTCCATCGGGTCAGTGATCTCATAGACCGTGCGGTGTTGTGGCCAAAGATTTGATTCGTGATTGCTGCCGCCCATGCAAAGCGGGATGTAATGATCGATTTTGAATTGCTGACGATCCATTTGCAGAGTTTGGAAACCAAGAACGCGATCATATTCTTGGAAACGCTCTTTCTTGGTTCCCGAGTTTACGTTGCGAACGCAGTAGGGAATGCCTTCTGGATAACGGCGATTTTTGCCTTGTTCACAGAGTTTGCCGGGGGTGAGTTCTGGATCTGGGTGGAGAGGGAAGCGTTGGTTGAAGTCTTGAGCGAAGGCCGATGATGAAACCGCAAGAAGAAGCGCTATGACGAACTTCATGAAACTCCCTAGTTTAGTCAGACTTTTACGGTGTCTGGTAGAAACGCCGAACCCTATTTCCGGCTTATAATTAGTCAGGAGGACATCCACGGTTTCGCCCGCCATAGTCGTTCTGGTCAAAACATTTTTATGTCGATGCGATGATGACGCGCAGGGAAATGTGTCTTTTAACGAAGCCTTAAAGCGATACGGGAGAGAGTTTCTCGGGCGAGACGTATTGTGTTCGCCTGCCAAGTCTGATCAGTGGGTGCAAAGAGCTCAATGAATCGCTGTTTTACCTTCGTCGCTGAGGCCTCGTTTCCATACCCCGCATGATGGCCAAGATTTTCAAATCGAATGCGTTCCAGGGTATCCAGTTTCGCTCGCAAGCTTGCCCCGAGGGTCGCAAACTCAAGTGTCAGCGCCGCCACTGGCTTTCCAGGAACTAGCGTCGGAATCATCGTGTTGATGTCTCCGATCGTTCGATAGAAACCGGGTTTGTGAGTCTCGGTGAACTCATAGATGGCGTGATCGGCTTTGAGATCGAGGATCTTTTTCAGGAGAGAGGGATTGCGCGATTCTTCGGTCGATCCTGTCAGGATATGCAATCGTCCACGTTCTCCGAGACCCGTGTGGAGATCAAAAAGAAGAATCTGATCATAGGTTTGAGCGATCGTTTGAAACCGATCCATAAAGAAGCGAACCTGAGGTTCATAGTCGGTTCCGCCGTATTCGAGCCCACGAGGGTGGGTGAACTGCCCCTGGCCTATCGCTTGATTGAGGGTCTTGCTATTAAAACCCTTCGCGTGTCCTTCGATGAGAAGCTTAAGGCTTGAGAGAGCCGGAATCAGTGGCGCATGGATGGGTTTTTTACCCTCGAACCAGTGAGCGATTTTTTCATAGCCAAGGTTCGGTGTCTTAAAGGTCGAGCGATTCGGTCCGAATCCGCGATTGAGGTTCACGTTGTTTTCAGTCGTTCGTCGTCCGTATTTGAAGCCATAGGGATTGAAGCAGTGGAACAAGTAAAGGCCCGTGGTCTTTAAGTCGAATTGCTCTACTAGTTCATTCAAGAACATGAGCTGAATCGCGCTTCCAGCTGAGGCTTCAACGCCGTGAACGCCCGAGGTCAAAACAAAGAGTGTTTTTGGAGCTTGAGAGGCGGGTCGATAGAGGTCATCGACGAAAAGTTCATCGTCGATCCGGCTTGGGACCTTGAAATGTGTGCGTTCGACCTCGTCTAATCCGTTGAATTCACGGAATCGACGCCGAGCCTCACTATAATTTTGCGAGAAATACTTTGAGTCGTTACCCACGAGATCCAATTTAGGTTAAAGTCCCAAACCATGCAAAGTCGCACACGCCAACGCCTCGATGAACTGCGTCTAAAACTGCTTCGCCTCCATAAGATTCTTCTCGATGACGAGAAAGAGGCTTACGAGCGCATTTTTGGTCCAGTCGGGGGGCCGGGGAAACTTCTTGGTTTAGTGATGTCAGATCCATTCTTTGATTGGCTTCACCAGATTTCGCGTCTGATCGTTCGAATTGATGAGATCAGTGAAAATCAAGAAGCGACGGATGACATGGCAAACGCGTGCGTTGTCGAAGCGGTCTCATTGATTAGCTCTGATAAAGACAGCGAGTTCGGTCGTCGTTACAAGACGGCGCTCAGTCGAAATGTACATGCTGTTGCAGCTCATTCAGCAGTGCTGAAAGCAGTTCACGACGATTGATTGAACTTCAAGATTGAAACTGAATGGCAATCGGCCATTCGAGATGGTTGTCGGCGAATCCATTGATTCGTTCGAGCAAAAAATTTCTTTTTTGATCCGGGCGAAGTGATTCGCGCAAATCATTGACGCTCGGAATTTTCTCATCGAGTTTTGCCTGACAACTCAGATCGCTGCATGCGACCACGCCGACGCGTCTTTTCTTGTCGATGGTTGCCGTCAACATTCCGACCGAGCTTGTGCCGCGAACGCTGTGACAGAAGTCGCACATCGTTGCGACGTCGCTTGCCCCGGAAGATCGTTTAAAGACGACCCCGCGCAATGCCTTTTTGTTTGGATCTTCGAATACGAGAAATGTGCGATGTCCGCCGGGTTCGACCCAAGCCATGGTGCCACGCACGAGCATCGGGAATCTCAAGTCGGTCGGAAGCTGAAGTTCCTTGCGATCGATGGGTCTAAACACGTCACGAAATTCTGCTTCGGATGTAATTTTAAACATTGGGTCATCGTACCACGATCTATGAAACAAGACATTTTCTTCCAGTTGATTTCGCAATTGTCTGACTTCGATGAGGCACAATCTCACCCAAACGTCTTAGGAGGTCATACGTTATGGCAAAAAGTTTTGATAAAGGTCATGAATCGGTTGCGCCCGTGTCACGCAATCCCATCGGATTGAAAAAGGACGTAGCAGAGGAAATGTGCCGAAGCCTCGATATGCACCTTTCAGCTCTGATCGCACTTTTCCATCAGTACTATAAGCATCATTGGCTCGTAAAAGGCCCTCAGTTCCGCGAGCTTCATCTCTACTTCCAACAGAACTATGAAAAAGTGCAAAAGCATTTTGATGCTGTCGCTGAACGAATCACGATGCTTGGTGGTATTCCATCGAGTTCGATGCAACGACAAGAATCGCAATCATTCATCTCTGAAGAGGCGGAGGGTGATCGTCCCGTTCGCGAGATGTTGAGAAAGGACCTCGAAGACGAAGGACTTCTCGCTGAAAAACTTCGTGAGTCGATCATCCTCGCTATGGATGGACAGGACTTCGGCTCGGAGTATCTGCTGAAGAAAATCCTCTATCATTGCGAGAACCGAGCGCATGAGCTCGATCATTTCCTCGAAAATGACTCACTTGAGCCAAGTGCAGCTCGCCCGACTCGATCACAGCACTAATGACTTTAGAACCCACTTCCCATAAGAATCGGGGGAGTGGGTATTTCTATTTTATTCGAAGACAATGACCTGATCGTCGTGAGCAAACCTGCGGGGTTGATCGTCGGTGATCCAGAGCGTGAGGATTCACTCGAATTCGTCACCGCGCGCCAGATCGGGCGCAAGGTCTTTCCATTTCATAGACTGGATCGCGCCACGTCGGGTGTCGTTCTTCTCGGTAAGACGCGAGTTCATGCCGCCGCGATCACGCAAGCTTTCGAAAAGAAGCGCATTCGCAAAGCTTATCTGGCCGTCGTTAACGGTGAGTGGCCTTCGCAGCTGGGTCGAATCGATACGATGATTGAAGGGCGTGAGGCCGTGACAACATTTCGTCGAATCGCAGTGGGATCGAGCGAGTCGTTGATTGAAGCCTTGCCGAAAACGGGACGTACCCATCAGATTCGTATTCATTGCGCGTCTGCAGGCCATCCGATCAAGGGCGACACTATTTACGGGTTATCGAATGAGCTGGACCAAAAGCCGGCGGCGCCACGCGAGCAAGCCCTCCATGCATATCGTCTGACCTTCAACCATCCGGGATCAGGCGAGGCGGTTTCGATCATGGATCTGCCTCATCACTGGCGCGAGACATACCTCGCTGACTTCGATTGGGATGCGATTCAGAAAAAGTTCAATACTCCGAAAAGTGAATGAATGCAGACAATCACCTTTAGAGCCCAGCAACCAAAAAAACCGCACACGATTTCCTTGCACGGGTTTCCGGCGGTCCGTTCGCAGCAAAATCGTTTTTACGCCGATCTTATAGCGAAAGATCTTTCACGCGATTGCACTGTGCTTTTGTACGACGGTCTTGGATTTTCGCCTGGAGTGTTCTCGTTCAAAGAAACTCTGAAAGAGGTCGATGCGTACTTTTCGAAATTCGAACTCGCAAAAGACGAGAAGGTCGATCTTCTTGGTCACAGCTGGGGTGGTTTTCTTTCGCTCTATCTAACGAGTCGATATCCTGAACGCATTGGTCGTCTCGTATTGATGTCGCCGCTGCTTGAATTTGGTCAAGCGGCACAGTCGCGAGTTGAGCTCGAGAAAACAGCGGCATCAAACCCTCAACTGAAATTGGCAGATAAGCTCGCAGAAGATTTCGAATGGGTCGGGCGTACACATCCGACGGCGCCGATGATCCAAGCGATCCCAGAGAGCGTGAAAGTGACATTTCTTCAGGCCCAGTCCGATCAAATAACACCCGCTCAAATAGCTCAGGCGATGCTAAAGAACTTCAAGGTCGCTCCTGTCTTCGAGCTTCTCGATACGGATCATAGTTTCATCGAAAATCGATCGCAGAATGCAGCGAAAATTCTCTTGGGACTTCAGCGCTAGTACTTTTTGGCTCGGTTCGGAAGTTCTTGATCGAGGGGTGAGGAGACGTGCGTTGAAGCGAAGCACGTGTTCCGATTCGGTCCGGACGGAGGACCGCGATGACCAATTACAAATACTTTATGACTTCCATTTTGTTCCTATCAACGGCTGGACTCATGAGTGCTTGCTCACTTGATGACGCTGTTCGTTTGAAATCCGATGGTTCGACACAGCGTCTGGCTGATCCCGTCGTTGAATTGGACTCTGGAGAAATCGCTGGAACAGCGACAGCTGAAAGCGAAGCGTTTTTAGGAATTCCGTATGCGAAAGCTCCAATCGGAGACTTGCGTTGGCGTTCGCCCGAACCGGTTGAAGCTTGGGACGAAGCTCGTGATGCAAAAGAGTTCGGTTCCGATTGTATGCAGAAGCCCTATAAAGAAGATCCGGCTCCTTTGACGACGACTCCGTCTGAAGACTGTCTCTTTATCAATGTTTGGAGACCGGCAGAGACGCGTTCTGTGGCGGGGCTTCCAGTCATGGTTTGGATTCATGGTGGCGGCTTTGTGAACGGCGGAACATCTTCTGCCGTTGTCGACGGCGCGCAGTTTGCGAAGCAAGGCGTGATCCTGGTCTCGTTCAATTATCGTCTCGGTCGTTTTGGTTTCTTTGCCCATCCCGCACTTTCAAAAGCGGATGAGGGGCCTCTCGGCAACTACGGGTTTCAAGATCAACTTGAAGCGCTTCGCTGGGTACAGAGAAATATTCGAAACTTCGGCGGTGATCCTGAGAAGGTGACAGTGTTCGGAGAATCCGCTGGCGGCGCTTCCGTCGTACAGTGGCTCACATCAAAAGAATCGGAAGGCCTCTTTCAACAAGCAGCCGTGCTCTCGGGCGGTGGTCGCGATTTCATTCTTGGCGGACTTCCGCTTCATGAAGATGATCCACTTACTTTTGATGCCGAGAAGGCCGGACTTGGATTCGCGGTCAGCAAAGGAATCACCGGCAAAGACCAAAACGCTCTGACATCTCTGCGTAAGCTGCCTGCAGACGAAGTCGTTGGCGATCTCGATTTTAGAAAAATTGTTGAGAGCTTAGGTGAGCCGAACCTGACCTATGCTGGTGGGCCGATTATCGACGGTGAGACAGTTGTTTCGTTGCCTCAAGATGCATTCGAAAAGGGGCGCTTTGCTCGCGTTCCTTTAATCATTGGTACGACATCTCTTGATATCGGCGTGAGTCCTGCGAAAAGCAAAGATGCGCTCTTTGATACTTTCGGTGATGAAGCTGATGCCGCTCGAGAGTTCTACGATCCAGACGGTACTAAAACGCTTCTTCAGTTGATCATCGAAGTCGGAGTCGATCGCATGATGCATGAGCCGGCCATCTTTGTTGCGACAAAGTATTCCGAAGCTGGAACACCATCCTACGTTTACCGTTTCGGATACGTGGCTGAAACACAACGACCAGCAATTCCAGGAGCAGTTCACGCCAGCGAGGTTCCGTTCTTGTTCAACACGTTGTCAGCGCGCTTCCCCGACGATGTTTCGGGCCAGGATCAAGAAACAGCCGATGCAATGCAGGGCTACTTCGTTTCATTTGCGCAGTCAGGAACTCCGGAGGTTGAAGGGCAGCCAGCGTGGGAGCAATTCGATCCTGAAGCTGATGAGATTCTTCAGTTTACGATGGATAAAGGTGTCATCTTCGCGGTTGATCCATGGAAGGATCGCCTCGATCTCGTTTCACGCCACAATGATCTTTGATGAGATCTACTGAACGTCGACGTAGTAAGTTCGGCGTTCAGTCGATGTATCGGGAACGACTGTGAAGCCAAGACGGGCGAACTCTCGCCCGTCACTGGTTTCAAGACTCACGCGCCAATCACCGGGCGTGTAGTTCTGTTTAAAGGCAAAACCTCGAAAACCTTGCTCACGTCCGCCGCGGACTGAAATCGGGATGGCGTCAGCCTTTTGCCAGCCGCTTCGCGGGTCATGATATGACCACCGCACGCGAATCTGATCTTGTACTCCGGATGGCGAAAAGACGCTGGCGAACGCATAGATTTTATCACCAGGTCTCGCTTTGAATGTTTGATCACCACGCTGCCAGATTTTCCAGAATGGGCGATCGTAAAGAAGTTCGAACTTTCCGTCTTTCGCTCTGACCTCGTGATAGATGCCGAGAAAATTGGCCGAGAGAGGAATGGGCGGAATTGCGCGTAGAACATAGAGTGTGAGAAGAATACCTTGAACGACGGCGCCGACTGTCCAAGCTCGATCGTCACTCGGTTCTCCGAGAATGCGGTTAACAAACTTTCGCAGTAAATACAGCCAAAGGATGGTCAATCCAATTGCGATTAAAAAAGGAATCATTCCGATGAAGCCGAGAATCATCGGAACAATCGCCGCGAAGAATGATGTTAAACAGAAGCTCAAAAGGGCAACGCGAACAGCGGGCCCGAGTCGCTTTACCGCTTCAAATTCGTTTGCAACAAGAATGGCCGCGATAACGATCATGAAAAATCCGGCCGAGATCAATGATGCGCTTTTGAAATAGAAGAGGGTGTAGAGACTCAAAAGACTTCCGAAGATGAAGTGGGCCGCTTCGGTATGAAAACTCCAGATTTTTTTGAATCGTTCTGGAACTTGAATTGGCTTTTTCTCTTCTCGAAATTCGAGAGCAACGTAAAGACTTAAGAGAATGAGATAAACAACTTGTTGAGCGATCGTGAATGGATCGTCGATACGACTCAGAGTAAAGACGTCAAACAGAAAGCCGGCCACGAAAAACGCTGCCGGTCCCCATGCTTGATGACGTGTATAAAACGCAGATACGCGACTAACTAAATTTGCCATCCATTAAAG
>DATLHP010000098.1:0-6561 GCA_035539835.1 Bdellovibrionales bacterium | reverse complement strand
ACAATGAGCCGTGGGTCACACGGCTCATTTCTATAAACAGCTGTCTTTGAGTTAGACAGGCCTATGTCTCATTTTGAGACAGATCAACCGCCGCTGCCACCATCGACGGCGCCCTTGGTCTTTACTGGAGCCGGAGCGGCCGCGGCCCCGACGGGATAAATCACATCATTAATGAGAGCTGATTGGTCCATGCACTTGGCACAGAACGGAGCAGGTACTGAGCCATCCGTGCCTTCGAAGGTGCCGTCGCCAACAACGACGGCTGCGCCGCCTTGGGTTCCTGCGCTATTGTCTGCTGTAGCGACTGCTGTCGAAACTAGGATGAGAGAAGCGAGAAAGAGGTTAAGCCTTTTCATTTCTATCCCTTTCCTTAGAGATTCAGTTCCGACGTCGCCGGAGCGATGATGTCGAGAAGGTTGTTAAACGATAGAGCGATCTGGCTGGCGACGACGCTGCCATCTGGACTGTCGACTTTGCTGATTTCGCCAGAGGCCTTGTACGTCAGAGAAATTGTACCGACGCCAGGACGAGTGATTTGAGCTGGTTTCCCGCTCTTGTCATCCCACTTCACGAGAACCTGCTTTTTTGCCTGGTCGGTAATCGAGGAAATACGTCCGCGGCCGTCGTATGTGAGATCGACGTTTTGGCCATCCGAGTTCTTGGCAGCAACAAGGTTCGCTTTACCATCGTATGAAAACGAGGTTTCACGTTTACGGATCGATTTCCCTTTTTGATCAAGGAAGTCAGTCATGACTCGCGAAACCTTGTTGTGCTCGTTTTTGTATTCGTACTGAAGACGAATGTTGTTCGTCGAACGCTCGCGAACGAGACCGTTCGGATAGTAAGCAAACGTCGTCGTCAGGTTGTTACGTTTTACGATCGTTGGTCGGCCAAATTCTGGATGATAAGTGACATCCAACGAATCCGAGAGAGACTTTGTCAGAACGCGAGAAAGATACTTGCGTCCTGTCTTCGCAGTCTCGTACCAGAATTCAAAGCGCGCTTCGTTTTTAAGTTCGTTGCCACACTTCTTTATCGCAATCGACCAGTAGTGGTCTTTCGGCTTCGCTTTGTCGACTTCATAAGTATAGGCCTCAGAACAAGTGACGCCTCTGCTTGCGCGATCACTGAATGAAGTAACCCAATCGTTCTTTTGATTGTAAGTCAGCGCCTTGAACGTTTTGTCTGGGAAGTCGATGCGAGTGATGTTGTGATTCTCGTCATACTGGAAGGTGTACTTGTTCTTCCACATATTGCGAACTTCAACGAGATCTTCGCCCTTGAACTTGTATTCGACGCGGGCGCCATTCGGTCCGCTGACATCTTTAACGCGCTTATTCGGATAGAACGTGAATGAAAGCTTGCGACCGAGATTGTCGACAACTTCTTTCAGCGTGTTATTCGCGTAATTGAACTTGAGCGAATTTCCGTTTTTATCGAATTTCGAAATCAAACGTCCGCTCGAATCAAAACGCTGCGAAGTTCCGTCTGCAAGTGTGCGAACGTAAGTCGTTCCATCGAAAAGAATTTTTTCGACTTCGAGGTTCTCGGCCGTGTAGAGAGTGTTCTTTTTCGTATCCGGCATCGCAAGGCCTGCGTGTTTTGCCCAGATTCCACGAAGCTCAGCTGACTCTGCCAATTGCGAGCGGAGAGTGGCTTCGCCGGCAGCGTTCGCTCCCGGAGTGGTTTTACGATAGTGAGCAACGAGAGTTTCGATTGTGCGAGCGGTGCTCTTGTCGTCGAACTTTGCTGGACGATAGAGAATCTCTTGCCCGGCTCCGCATTCGAGAAGCTTCAAACGACCTTCGGGTGTGGCCTCGATACTTGTTTCGAAGTCAGAACACCATCCGTATCCGAAGAATCCAGAGAATGTCGATCGGCTGTTGTAAAAACGCTCGACGCGAAGAGCGTAACCGCTTCCGGTCAACGCGAGATCCAACCAAGAATCAGCGTAGTTTGCGTTTTTCATGTCGACGATTGCCGAACCAGTTTGTGGCATCAGCAAAACAGCGACGAGTGCGGGAATCATCCATAACCGCTTCATTAAAAGCTCCTTCTCTCACACTTCAATCTTAACCACTTTTCGTATAGCGAGGCTACCGATAGCTATCAGAATCAAGATCGTCATCAAAGCAATGTAGCCAAGTGTCGTGGTGTACAGTGGCTCGACGAAGGCCGGGTCGACGATCAAAAATACGATAAACAGAAAGAATGGAACGCACGAGATGATCACACCTTGTGCCACGCCCTGCGCAGTCAAAGCTTCGATTTTCTTTTCGATCTTCTGACGCTCACGAACCGTATAAGTAATGGTCTGGAATGTTTCGGCCATATTGCCGCCGGTCTCTTGAAGGATGTTCACACTAGTTACGAACATCTGGACGTCGGCCCGGGGAATTCTCATTCCAAGTTCGTTCAAGGCATCGCCCATGCCGCGACCGATGCGCATTTGCGAGAGAACGAGTCCGAACTCTTGGCTGATCGGGTTGGGCATATTCTCTTGTACGCGCTCCATGCACTGCTGCACTGAAAGCCCAGCTTTCATGCCGTTTGCCATCAATGTCATGCCGTCGACCATTTGATCGACGAAAGAACTCGCGCGTTTTTCCCACATCGATTTGATCAGTAACTTCGGCACTGACCACATTGCGATTGTGACGGCGCCGCCGAAAATGATACCTGGAACGAGGTTTGGCCAGAAAGCGATGAAGAAGAGCGCGCCCAAGCCGAAGCTTGAACTCAACATCATCAACGTCACTTTTCGCCGATCGGTTTCAACGAACATGAGCTCAAGGAGACGCAAAACTTCTTCGCGTTGCCCGAGACTGCGTACGTGAAGCCATTCGAGGATGGGTTCAGACCAAAGATATGAAACGATGAAAACGAGAATTGAAACGGCAGGAATGACGACCCAATCAAGAGCGAGCAAGTTCATCGTCCGCCTCCTGAAGCTTTCTTCAGATCAGTCGGTGCAGCGGTCTGAGGCGCCGCAGTCGTTGGATCGTTCGAGAACAAGCTCTTTGGAATGATGAGGCCACGTTTTTCGAATTTTTCGATAAACTTGGGAATCAAGCCCGTTGCTTGAAACTGCCCGACGATTCTTCGGTTCTTATCAAAACCTTTTTCAACGAAGCGGAAGACTTCCTGTTGTGTGACGACGTCACCTTGAAGACCCTGCACTTCAGAAATACTGATCAGTTTTCTTGATCCGTCCGAAAGACGCTGAATCTGAACGATCAAGTTTACTGCGCCGACGATTTGTTCGCGAATCGCTTTCGCAGGCAAATCCATTCCGGCCATCATGCACAGAGTTTCAAGTCGACCAATCGCTTCTTTCGGATTGTTCGCGTGAACTGTCGTCATTGATCCATCATGGCCTGTGCTCATCGCAGAAAGCATGTCGAGAGCAGCGCCATCACGGCACTCACCAACGACGATGCGATCAGGTCGCATACGAAGAGAGTTTTTGACGAGATCGCGAATCGTCACCGCACCTGCGCCTTCCATATTGGCAGGGCGAGTTTCGAGACGAACAACGTGATCTTGTTTCAGCTGGAGTTCGGCCGCGTCCTCGATTGTAACCACGCGCTCGTTGGTCGGAATAAATCCCGAAAGAGTGTTGAGCAGCGTCGTTTTACCAGAACCCGTACCGCCAGAGATAATGACGTTAAGCTTGTTTTGAACGCAGATTCTAAGGAATTCGACCATGTTTGCAGTCGCCGCGTTCCATTCATTAACGTAGGTCTCGGGGCTAACGGGCTTTTTTCTAAATTTACGAATCGTGACTGCCGGGCCATCAATTGAAAGCGGTTCGATGACGGCGTTGACTCGGCTTCCGTCTTTCAAGCGTGCATCCACATACGGAACGCTTTCGTTGATTTGACGGCCAAGCGGTTGAACGATGCGCTCGATCACCTTGCGAAGGTGAAAGTTCGAAGTGAAGGTGATCGGCGAGAGTTGAACGAGGCCGTTCTTTTCGATGTAGATTTTCTTGTATCCGTTCACCATGATTTCGGTGACGCCCGGATCTTCGAGAAGATCTTCCAATGGTCCGAGACCGAGAGCTTCATCGAGAATCTCTTTGATGATCTGCGATCGCTCGTCGCGTCCGATTCCAGAAGCTTCTTTGTCGACGAGTTGCGAGATGACCACATTGGTTTTCTTGCGAAGCTCGGCTTCTTTTTGTGCATCACCCTGCGTGTCTGTCAGACCTTTTTTGAGGTCCATGGCCTTAATGAGTTCAGTGTGAATCGACATTTTGAGCGATGTTCTAGGGTCAGAACTTGCTGGTGCGCGAGTTCCCTTCGAAGCAGTTTCGCTTTCGAGAGGGCCTTCTTTTTTGAATTTGAGTGCCTGTGGCTTCGCAGTTTGTTTCAACTGCTGAAGCAATCCACCGGTGAGCTTGCGAGTGATGTCGAAATGCGCAGCCGAGATTGGAGACTTTGCCGCCGACACGACAAACGGAGCCGAACGCTGAAGTGAGCCACCTGCTGTTGCGTCGTCTTGCGGAATAATGCCGAGAACAGGACGACGAAGCGTCTGTCCGATCGCTGCCGGAGCCAGAGCCGTTGGGCCCGCTTTGTTAACGACAAGTTGGAGCATGTCTGTCGGGAAGCTGGCTGATACGAGCTCGTTCATCAAACGAGCGGTTTGATTCACGGCAAGCACTTCTGGAGTCGTGACGATCAAGAGAGCCGTTGAGCGCTCGAGGATCGCAAACTGGAGTGGAGTGAGGTTCGATCCTAGATCAACGATAATGTAGCGATAGATATTGCTCAAAGCTTCGAGTTGTTTGACGGCCATTTCGGGCGAAACACTCAAGACGTCATCGCGGCCTTTAACGGCTCCGACGTACGAGAGATTTGTGCCGGGATGTTGGCTGACGACAGACGAGATCGTTGCATTCGAAAGAGAGCCAGTGAAGGCACAAAGATCAGCCATCGTCTTCGGTTCACGAATACCGAGGATGACGTTTTGATCGCCGCAGCTTTGCGAATCAAGATCGACGAGTAGAACGGGCGCGCGCATTTCGAAAAGAAATGAGAAAGCGAGGTTAGCGCTGAACACGCTTTTGCCAACGCCGCCTTTGCCGCCGGTTACGCCGATAATATGAGAATTAGGATTCACAGCCACGATCGATACTCCACAAGGACTTATCGGCAATCATGGCTGTATCAACAACGGTCGTAGGTCTAGAGACGTATAAATTCGAATCAGTCGCGAAGACGGAACTTCTCTTTGATCTTCTCAGCTCCCTGGCTCGCACTCGCCTTGATGATCGGCGTGATGAAGACAACGAACTGGTCCTGGTTTCGTTGAAACGACTTAGAAGCATAGAGAGAAATCAGCGGATCGACCGCCGTTCCCTTTGGAAGCTTGTTGTAGTCAGTTCCGGTCGAGTTCGTGATCAAACCGCCAACGGCCGCGCTTTGTGAGCTGCGTACGATGATGACCGTTTGCATTGAGCTGTTCGAGATCATAGGACCTTTGTCTGTGATGCCGAGCAAGCTCTTCATCGCAAAGTCCATCTGAAGCTGAATGCTGTCAGAGCGTGGATTCAAAATCGTTGGAGTGATCGTCGTGATGAGACCAGCTTCTTCGAAGTTCGTCTGAAGCTGACCGCCTTCGCCGACCGTCTGATAGGGGATTTTCGTCGTATTGCGCAGATCACCTTTTTGTCCGTTCAATACGATGAGGCTTGAGCTCTGAAGAATACGCGCGTGACCGTATTGTTTCGCCCAATTCAATTTCGGCAAAAGATTCGAAACAATACCGGTGATCGAGCTGATAACTCCGCCTGGAGCGCGGCTATCATTAGTGAACGATACCGTCGATTTGTCTTCGATCGTCGGTGTGAATTGAAACTTGAAACCCTTTTGAAAGTTTTTGTTCAATTGTACGAAGTGAACGACGATCTGAATGATCTTTCCCGGATCTCGTGGTGCCGCTGGCTTCACTTGAATAAGGTTGAGGACAAAGATCTTTCTTAGCTTAACGATGGTTCCGTCTTTTTCGCCCTCTTCTTTGACGAGGTCGGGAACGTACATTTGCGCGATCGCGTCGGCGCGTGCCTTTTCTGCTTCGTCGTTGGCAGTTCCTTCGAGAATGAACTTGTCGTTGACGGCGCGAACAGTGATTTCTGGGTTATTGATATCGTTGGCGATCGCTTGAGCGATCTTTCGCTGCGCCAATGGTGACAGCGTCACAAGGCTCGACGCGCGCTGCGGACCAAACTGGTTCACGACGCTGATGATACGGTTCATCTGTCGTGGCAAAAGAACCTGTCCGTCAATGACGACCTTGTTGTTGATGATTTTGATCGTAATTCCTTCGATATCCGAAAGAAGTGAACGAATCTCCTGAGCGACTTTCGCGTGGTCGCTTTTCTCGACGATGATGTTGAACTCATAGACTTTCTTGTCTTGAGCATCGTGAATCGTCAGAGTTCCAAAACCAGCTTTGGTCGGTTCGAAGCGAAGAGTGTTGGTCGTCTTGTCGACGCCGACTTTCGTTACCTTCTTAAACGTTCCCTTGAACTTCGCATCGTTCGGGAGATAAGGG
>DATLHP010000097.1:0-4977 GCA_035539835.1 Bdellovibrionales bacterium | reverse complement strand
CTGCTTGCACTTCTTGGGGATCAAAAAAATCCACAATCTTCATTCGATGAGCAATATGAAGTACGACGCGATCGTCGGATCAGGAATTGAAGTCGTGAATCGTATTTCGATTCCGGATGATCTGATTCCACAAGACGCTCATGTTGAAATGGAAGCGAAGAAGGCCGCGGGCTATTTCAATACGGGTCCGAGCAAAACACGCGACGATCTCGTGAAAGTCAAAGGACGTCCGATCGATGAGTGATTTGAAACTCTCTCTTCAACAGGTTGACGAACTTCTTTCGCCGAAGGCCATTCGCGCTAGCGCAACTCGTCTTTTCGAACTCACCACGGGTGGAAAGACATCGTTCAACTATCATCCTGAGAAATTGAAGCCCACGGTCGACTACGTTCTTGAAGTCATTCGAAAAAACTACCCTGATTTGAAAATTCCTTTTCATTCTCGTTGGGGGCATTTCCGCGCGGGCGGCATCGACAGAGTGAAGACTCTTGACGCGAAAATCGCCGGATTTGATCCGCTCGAGAGAGCACGAATCAAACTCGATCTCGTTGTGACATCGGTTCTTCTGGATGCGGGTGCCGGAATGAAGTGGCGATTCCAAGAAGATGGAAAAGCCTACGGAAGATCAGAGGGGCTTGGCATCGCGAGCTTCCACATGTTCCTCAGTGGAATCATGAGCTCCGATCGCAAATCGTTGCGTGCTGACCGTGAGGGGCTCGCAAAAATCACTGCAAAAGATCTCGAAGCGGCATTTCAGGTGACGTCTGCGAATCCTTTGGTTGGTGTCGATGGGCGAGTTCTTTTGCTCAACAATCTCGGTAAAGCTCTCGCAAACAAAGAAATCTTCAAAGACGGACGACCTGGCAACATCGTCGACTATCTTTCTGCAAAGTACGGAAAAGAAATTCCGGCAACGGCTCTCTTGCGCGCAGTTCTCGATGGTCTCGGCCCAATCTGGCCGGGTCGTCTCACTGCGAACGGAAAAAATCTCGGCGATGTTTGGAAGCACTCTGCTCTAAAGGGCGCAGACGAATACTCTGAGTTGGTCCCGTTTCACAAACTTTCTCAATGGATGACGTATTCGTTGATTGAGCCAATTCTTGAGGCTGGTTTGAGCGTTACTGGGGTTGAGGGACTGACGGGTTTAGCAGAGTATCGCAACGGCGGTCTTTTGATCGATTCGGGTCTCGTCTCTTTAAAGAATCCAGATGATTTGAAAAAAACATGGAAGCCTGACTCTGAGCTTGTTATCGAGTGGCGCGCACTCACGGTGCATCTTCTCGACAAAATCGGTGCAGAGGTTCAAAAGGCATTGGGCAAAACGCCGCAAGAGTTTCCGCTCGCGAAAGTTCTCGAAGGCGGAACTTGGTGGGCGGGGCGGTTCTTGGCTCAAGATAAACGCGAAGATGGTGGTCCTCCTCTGCAAATTCAGAGCGACGGCACTGTTTTCTAAGTTAAAGCGATTTTCGGGGGGAATAGAAAAGTGGCATCGAACGTAACCATCCTCAAGCATCCATTGTTGAAGCATAAGCTCGGCTACTTGCGCGACAAGACCACGAGTTCGGCAGAGTTCCGCCGTCTCATCGCTGAGATCAGCCGCGTTCTCGCTCACGAAGTCATGCATGACTGGAATGAGATGACGACAGTCGATATCGAAACGCCGATTGCGAAGGCAAAAGTCGAGCGCATTAAGAATTCGCCAGTGGTGGTTTCGGTCATGCGTGCCGGGAACGGAATGCTCGACGCAGTTCTCGAAATGATCCCGTTTGCGTCTGCTGGTTTCATCGGTATCTATCGAGACAAATTCATCAACAACACAGTTGAATACTACTTCAAGATGCCACAGGACATTCAAGGTCGTATGGCGATCTTGTGTGACCCGCTGGTGTCGACGGCTGATACGATGATCGCAGCGATTGATCGTTTGAAAAGCTACGAAGTTAAAAAAATTCGCGTTCTCACGATTCTCGTCAGCCAAATCGCCCTCGAACGCATCAAAGAATTCCATCCTGACGTCGAGATCTACACATTGAATGTTGAAACAGAAGTGAACCAACTCGGTTATCTAGTTCCAGGTCTTGGCGATGCTGGCGACCGACTCTACCAAACGAAGTGAGAGAATGAAGAAGCCTTACCTTCTTGGCGTAGCGGGCGGTAGCGGATCAGGAAAGACATACTTTGCACAAGCACTCGTCAAAGAACTTGGCGAAGACGTTTGCGAAGTGGTCTATCAAGATAATTTCTATATCGATCAATCGCATCGCTTTGACCACGATGGTGGGGCTGTTAACTTCGATCACCCGGACAGCATCGACTTTGCGCTTTTGGCCGAAAAGCTGAAAGCCCTAAAGACCGGCGCTCACATCGATATTCCTATCTACGATTTCAAAACGCACACTCGAAGCCCGAAGACATTGCCGATTCAGGCAAAGCCGGTCGTCATTGTCGATGGAATTTTGATCTTCCATTCTGCGCCGGTGCGAGTTCTATTCGACGACCTGATCTTCTTTGAGACGTCAGAAGAGCTTCGCTATCAGCGTCGCCTCGAGCGCGATGTGCGTGAGCGCGGGCGCACCCCAGAAGGTGTTCGTAGTCAGTTTTTGAAACAGGTGAAGCCGATGCACGATCAATTCGTTGCACCGTCGAAGGCGTTTGCGAAAACGATCGTCGAGGATGTCGGTCAGTTCACCGATATCCTCAACGAAGTCTGTCGTCGTTTGCGCTAATTACTTTGCTTGAGCAGCACGTGCCTTTTCGGTCAGGGCATCGAGCTGTGCTTTGCGAGTGTTTGCTTCCATCATGAGTTTCGCAGCAAGCTTTGCGTTGTCGTTGTTAGATCCCATGACGATATTCATCAGACCTTTTTCGACCTTCTTCTTAAGATCGCCGACCTGATACTCGATCGATGAGTTCGCTTCGCCAGTGACGATTTCGCCGACTTGCGGGACAACCAAACAGATTCCAGCCGTACGGAAGCTGACTTCCATATCCCAGACCATGACTCCCGTCGTGTTTTTTCCGTAGGCGCGGCAGAATTTGATTTTCTGATTTTCGCTGCGTCCTTGGATATTCTGCTCACAGTATTCTTGAGCCATGACGAGCTTGAGCCCGAAAATACCGAGTCCAACCGGCTGCTTTTGAAGTGCGCTTTCAACACCGAGCGCGGCGTTTTTTAAAACTTGCGCTGGTAGAGGTTCGCCTTTCATATTCTTCGCATTGAGAAGATTCGGATAGAATGTTCCCTGCATTTCCGGAACGAGGTTCTTTGCGCCGTCGCACGTATAGGGAAGATACGGTCCGTGATAGATCTTTGCGAGACCCCACTTCTCTTTGTCGCGATCGGCACCGAAGGGATTGCTGACGATCGGAGCAAGACCGCCGAATTCGACGTCGATGATTGGGTTTGGCTGATTGTAAATCAGCTTCTGAAAGTGAGTGACGATCATCGTCGACTTCATCGAATTCTCTCTCGCTGGCAATGGGATGCGTACGCGATTCAAATCCACGGTCGCAGCCGTCGAGAATGGTAGATCTTGTGGAACCATGCTCAACACAGCTTGTACAATCGACTCTGAGCGATCGCGCTGAAGTTTCAAACGAATCACTGTACCGAGCAAGAAGACCGGATTCGGATTCGCAAGCTTCTGACCGCTCTTGTGGGCAGCTGCGATTTTCTCAAGAGAGTAAACAGGGAACTTGCGATACTCGAGATTCTGGAGCTCTCGCATGTTTTGATAGGCAGTGTTGATTAGGCTCTTCACTTCGTCTTGCGAGGAAGCCAAGCGTGGGTCGTAATTGAACGGAAGATCCGCTGGGAAACCTGTGCCAGCCAAAGAGAGTGGTCGCGCGTTTGGGCTCCACGGAGCGAGATACGCAACCATGTATACCGGAGTATCAGGAAGCTTATCGTTCACTCGCTTTACCATCGCAGACAACTGACCTTGGACGTATTTAACGATTCCACCGATGGCGCCCGAAGAACTCGTTGCAGCGAGTGCTGGTGCGATACCGATCGAAGTCAGGCTCGGAATCGCTGCTGAAAGAGTTTTTTCGAGCTCTTTCTCTACGAGTTTTGAAGTTGCGCGCGACGACGGCGTATCAACAGAGATCGTGACGAGAGCAAAAGGCTTTTTCGGGTTCGAGCGAACAAGGCTCGGTACCGGATCTTTCGCCGGAGGAGCGGGCTTTCCGATGAACGGCGAGTATTCTTGTTTGAGATTCATGATTCGCTCGCCGAGGATGCCGCGGGCTTCAAGAGCGCGGAGCGCCGGCTTTGCGACCGGATCGATCCACATTGCTGTATAGAAAGGGCGAACGCATTGGCCCTTCTGACCAGCAATAAGATCTGTCGGAGATTTTTCGTCGCACCAACGAATGCCGCGAGTTTCATCGATCAAATCGAAAATTTCTGTCACGCAGTTCGGACGAATTGTGTTGTAGAACTTCGTGAGACCAATCGATTCACTCTTCTTAACCGCGCCTGCAACGAGCGTCGCTATCATTTCGCGGTTCTTTGCATCATCTGTTTTGTCGAGTTTGAGAGTGTACTGCTCTGTTTCGACCTTTGAGTCTTCGACAATTCGTTGAATTCCGGATTCAAGACGTCCTACCAGAGGGTAGTTATCGAAAGCGCCGTCAGCGAAGCTGTAAGCAACGTCTTTCGGAAAGGCCGCTTCAACTGTCAAAATAAGATCTGGAATCGTCGTTGTCTTGCTTGGGTCAGTTTGAAGAGTGAGCTTGATATTTGGAGCGTCAGGATCTTTTTTGAAACGAAGTTGTGAGTGAGCGGCTTCGATACCTTCAACAACTGGGAACCGAACGATATGAACATAGGCTGCTGACCAATCGTGTTTACCGAGCGGAATTTCAGCGGTCCAAAACTTGTTTTGATGAAGAAGGTTTGTAACCTTGATCATCTTACCAGGGATGTACTCGAGAACCTTACCAGGTCGGAACTTCGCTGAGTCGACGCACTT